>CAZNGK010000001.1:0-32175 GCA_964572575.1 uncultured Thermoplasmatales archaeon
TACAATTTTAGTATTTAAGGTTTTTGTTTAAGATTACTTACAATGTGTGCCTTCACTTTTCCATATATTTTTTAAGATATTTTTCAAGATCCTTATCTCTATTTAGTTTATCAACAATATAATGTGCTATCCCATCAACTTCAGCAGGAGATAATCCTTCTCTAAATGTTTTTGGTCGTATCCAGTTTATTGAAAATAACTCCTGCCCCTCCTTTTCTCCTTCCAAACAAACCACAACCCTGCCAGCAATCAAACCAAACTTATCGCAACCAATATCCCATTCATCCTTTCCTGCCATATTTTTTATAATTTAAATCAATATAAATATGTTTTCATAATCCTAAAGTCATATATCTTATCAGCCAATGTAAATCATTTAAAAAATCTATACTAACAAGGATCAAAAGCACCATGCATGAATATATGGTTGCTCTTTCCCACACTTCACTTTTTGGTATTTTAAAATATAGGATGTATAGCACAAGCCAGATGAATGCAATATAGAATATTGCCACAAAAACCCCTGCTATTCCATCTGATGAAAAGAAATAAGCCATGATAGGATTTCCCTCAATCGCACCAGCACTCAATAAGAAAATTGTTATCCACAACGCCAAGAAGTTAATGGTCATGGAATAAACAAACAATTTCTCCTTTAAATTCATGATAATAAAAAATCAACTGCTTTTTAAAATTTTCAGTAACTCCCTGCCCTTATCTGTTATTGCATATAGTCCTTTATGAAGCATTTCCACCAATCCAAAATTAATGCATCTGATTATGTTCCATCCAAACCACCCAGGGCTTTTTCCTGTCTTTTCATAGATTTCATGTGGTCTAACTGGTCTATCCAAATCGTTCAGAATCTCAAGAATTTCCTTCACATTGTTCAACATCTTTTTTTTCTGGAGGATATTAACTATTTCATCAAAATTAAGTTCTCTATATGGAAAATAAAGTCCGTAGCCATCCCCCTCCACAATGATCTTTTCCCTCATCAATTTTTTAAGAATCCAGTTTGCACCAGAATGTCCCACTCCAAGTTTGATTATCATATCCTGTGTTAAAACCCCCTTCTCTTCTAATAGTTGCCTTGCTCTCTCATAGGCAGTTACATTTTCTTCCATCAAAGTTAAATACAATTTTACTATTTAAGGATTTTGTTCAAATTTAATATTCATCCAATCTGGTATTTGGAATTTTATTCAACCGCTTTTCCGCAATTTCAACCCATTTAGGATTTATTTCTATACCAATGTAGTGGCGATTTAATTTCCTTGCCACATAGCATGTAGTTCCAACACCGCAAAATGGATCTAAAACAATATCTTCTTCATAACTCCACCATCTTACTAATGGCTCTATTAATGCGATTGGTTTTTGGGTTGGATGTTTGGTTCTCTCTCTCCCTTGGCATATCGGCGTAGAAATTACATCATGCATCTGTCCCTCTCTCCAGTTGTAATGATGCCCCGCCCCATGATTTTTTGTTGCTATGATAAATGCTTCCCATGAGTTCATAAACTTTACCTTTCTCGCCTGTGGAACAGGATTGGTTTTATGCCATACTCCTATATGCCTTACTTTCATCTTTAAATCATCCTCTAAAAATCTGCACATATCTGATATATCCCTCTTTTTTAAGAATGTAATAAGCACACCATTATCTTTCAGTTTTTCATAAACAACAGGAATCCAATCTTTCCAGTGAATGCCAACCATAACTTCTCTATGCTCTACCAACCCTTTGTGAATATCTGTTGTCTTTCCAAATTTCCCACCATTCCTAACTATTACAGATGGTTCTTCCTCAATTCCATATGGTGGATCTGTTAAACATAAGTCAATGCTTTTATCTGGCAATTCTGGAAGAAGTTTCAATGCATCCCCCTCTATTACTCTATCAATAAAGTTTTCAATACTCATATATAGCACCTTGTCTTTCCATAATGGAAATACAATTTTATTATTTAAGGATTTTGTTTAAGGTTAATTCAATTTAGAAAAGATTTTTAACCATAAGTTTCTTTATATATGTGGAATTAGAGAATTTCATTAAGGATGAAATAAGCAGGATGTTTGAAAGAAAGAGAAAATTTGTCAATGTAGAGGCAAAACTCGATGTTGGATTTTTAGATCACCAACCAATAGAGGGAGAAAGTGTTTATGGAGAAGCATACCCCTTTGAAAAGCCACCAAGGGTTAGAATAGATATTTTCCCAATAGATGCAACAAAAAAGGATATTGAGGCAACAATATGCCATGAATTGGTGCATATTAAACATCCAGAATTGGAACATAGCAAAGAATTTGAAAAGAAGGTAAAGGAGTGCATAACAGAATCTTTTATGTAACTGCCCTTCACAGAATGCAAAATTTCAACGAAAACCCCCCACTTTTTGTGTTAAATTTGCTGTTTCATTAAATCATAAAAATAAGAAATAGGGAAAGGGTTGTTTATATGAACATTGGGTCAAATTTCTTTTCCTCTTTTTCATTGATCAAAACTAAATCTTCTTCCTCCAATGCATAGAGATCTATTATCTTCTCCTTTTCCTTCTGTATTTCCTTATCCTCCATTGCCTTCTCAATGATTTTATTTGCCAAATTCACTGCCTCGCTGGGGTTATCTGTTTTCACATGAAGGAACATGCTAACTATCATTTCAGGTTCTTTTTCCTTTCTCTTTCCATTCATTTTATCTCCTCCTTTTCCTCAATATGGTTTATTAGATCCTGTATTATTTCTGTAAAAGGCAATATGAATGATTTTCTGAAATCATCTATATCAATGCATATTCCTTCGCTATTGTATGTCATTGTAAATTTTCTTCTCTTGCCTTTTATTTCTGCTTCCCCATTTCCAATATGCCCTACCAAATGTATTATGGTAACCGCATTTTCTGGATAATCTTTCTCTTTCCACTTCATTCTATTCCCTCCATTGCTAAATCCGAAAGATAACTATTTATGGCATGGACTATACCTTCAAAATCGTTTATTTTCTGCAATTCCTCTAACAAGTCAAAATTATCGCAATCCTCTATTTTAAAGAATAGTCCTACCTCGTCTTTATGTTCATTAAACCATTCCCGCAATATCCTTTTTTGCTTCTTTGTTAATCCCTTCATTTTTCATCCCTCCATTTTCTTTTCAATTTCTTTTATCTTTTTATTTATCTCCCTCAATTGCTTTAGCAATGTTAATTTCTTTTTATGTAACTCTATGAATATAGGATCTATCTGTGGTTTGCATTTCATTGAGTTTATCGCTTTCTCAATATCATTGCCATAATTGTTTGTTAATGCTAACTGGAATTTTCCACATTTATGGCATTGCCCTGTAAATCTCAATGGAGATAGGCATAATGTTGGATTTTTTTCAGGATCTAAAACATCCTTTGAATTAACAACCGCTACCTTCATTTTCATCCCTCCATTTCGCTTACATCATCTATAACAAATTCACAAATTTCGTTCAATGTTTCATACAGTTTATCTTTTGCTTCGTTTTCATCTCTTGCCTCAATTCTGCCGTGAACTTCAAAATAAAATACTTTATACTTTTCTCTTTCCAATCGTTCCCTTTCTTCATATATATTATACTCTGTTCCACATTGTGGGCATACTATTATGGTTTTGCTGGAAAAATCCTTGAATTGCCAATCATCCCCAACAGGACAACCACATTCCCTGCATTTTTCTATTTCTAATTCATTTAATATATCAATTGCCTTCATCTTTACCCCTCCATTTCCATTATTACATTTCCTTCCATATCCATGATTACATATGCTTCCTTTCCGCATGTGCATTTCTCTTGCCCGCATTCAGAACATATCATTATGCCTTCGCTTTCAATTTCATTCAATGCATTTATGAAATCTGCCAATTCACTTTCATATATTCCAAGATCCATTACCTTTTCCAGTTGTTCTTTGCATTCATTGTATATTTTTTCTGCTCTCCTGCTATCACTGTTATATCCATACTCACCGCAAAACTCCTCAAAATCCATGCTTCCTGCCCATGCATCCTCCAAGAATGATTTAAAAGCCAAAAGCATATCCATGAGATCCATTGTTGTTTTTCCCTTTTCCCAGTTCGCATTTGAATCATAGAATTTGAATGATTTTGTTATTGCCCCGTTCTCAAATTCCCTTTTTACTGTTATCTCAAATACATTGTGCATCATGTTATCATCGCTATTAGGGAATCCCTCTATTTCTCCTATGTGCTTCGCTGTTATTTCAAATTCCTTATCCAGTATTGTTAATTTTGCTCTTACCATTTCCATTCCTCCTGCTCTAATTCTTTTAGCATTTTCATTGCATTTTCATAGTTATCATATTCAAATATCGCAAAAATGCTATCACTATCTATCCTTGTAAATCTGCCATTATGTTGTTCTATGAATGCCCTTGTTTTTTCATGCTCTTTTTCATCAAGGGCATATGCCATTACTTCAATTTTATATGTTTTGCTACCATCTTCGTTCTCATACTCGTAAAATTCGCTTATTACTTTCTCATTCATTGCGATCCCCCCTTTCCATTTCCATCTTTATAATTACTGCATCTGTCAGCCATATGCCTCTTAATGCCTTAAAGATATTCGCCAGTTGCCAGTTATCACCCTTGTAATCTACTAATTCATCCTCAAGTATGTTTTTGAATTCATCTATTGCCTCGCCATCATTTTTAGCAAACTGTATGAATTTTAGCATTGCCATGCCTATTGCATGTTCCTTGTCATATCCGCCCTGTTCTGCATATTTCTCCGCTTCATAGAGTGCAAATTCGCCCGCTACAGGAGTTCCCGTATTTGCCCCGCATGGTGCATCTATCTCATACAATCTTCTTATTACCTTTTCAAACATCAGTTATCACCCCCTATTATGCTTATTAAATCTTCTTTACTTATGTTGTATTTCTCCATCATTGCTTCTATCTCATATTTTATCATCTGTTTTATATCAACCTTTATGATCCCCTCCCTTTCGGCATAGTATTTCGCTGTTTTAATCAATGTATTTATTACTTTACTGCCATTGCTTTCATTTTTATAAAACTGCTTCATTGCTGTTTTTATATCATCATCTATCGCATCCATCTCCTTCCTGTTGTTTATGAATGTTATTGATGCTATCATATTTAGATCATTGTTTATTGCATAATACAATGTATAACTGCATCTGCTATTTTTCCATGATGAGAAATCATCAAGCACAATGTAAAACTCCCCATTTCTAAATGAATAAAGTCCATGCCCTCTACTGCCCTCAATCGGAGAAAGAAAATCCAAGCCATTTTTTGTTATCCCTGCTATCCAGTATTTTCCTGCACATTTTGTATTTCTTACAATGTCCATCATTTTTTCAAATTCTGTGGGGATTACACCTTCAGCACCGCCCCCACTCACGGTGCATATCTTATTTCCTTCCATTTCCATATCACCCCAATATAGTAATACAAAAAAAGTATTTAAAGTTTTTGTTTAAAGTTATTAACATACTATAAACTATTGTTTTGTATATATAAAAAATATAAGAGAAGGGAAAGGATCGCATTACAGATTTTCAATGATTTTCCTTGCATCATCTTCAGTTAATAATGCCTCAATCAGTGTTGGAGATCTTATGCATATGGGATTTAATCCTGCCATCTCCAATGCTTTCATTAGTTTTTCTGTAAATATTGTATTTGCATAGAAAAATGGGTATATGCCCCATATAGCATTTTCTTTAATCTTTCCTTATAACTCATGCTATCCCTCCTTAATATTCTATTCTTGGTGCAAGAAGGAAATATCCCTGTATATCTCCAGTTTTAAAGTGTATTTTCATTGGATGATCTTTTGCCATCTCTATTTTTATTTTATCAACCTTTAGGGAATACAGTAAATCAATGAATCCTTTAAGGTAATCTCCTATGTCATACATGCTCTTAATTTCCTCCTTATCATCCATGATATTTATTTCATCGCATTCATCTTTTTTGAATATTGCCTTTATGTGATCCACATCATTTTCTCCATATACAATTACTTTATCATGCTTGATCTCTATTTTACAATAATCGCTTATCTCATTTATGCTTCTTATTGTTTTTCTCAATTTCTTTACTGGCAATATCGCTGATCCCTTAAATTCCATTGATGGTTCTTTTTCATATCCTATTTCATCCTTATCTAATAATGCTATCGCAAAAGAAATATTCTCATGTTTTATGAATACTTTATCATCCTCTATCCTATCTATTGTTATTTCATCATTGCTTTCATAATGTTTTAAGAATTTCTTTACTTTATTAATATCTATGGCAAATTCAGTATTTACTGAATTTTCATTTATTTCATCAGGCAATAGAGAAATATTCATCATGGCAACATGCCCAGGATCAACAAAAATGGAGTTTATAACTGGCAATTCCATTTCCATTTCTCCATCTCCATGCTTTATTGTTTTTATGCCTATTATTGCTTCATCTCTTAAATATTCTATGAGTTTAAAGAAATTCTCCATTTCCTTCTTATTTGTTTTTGCATTTATGATTATAGGCATCCAAGATTTTTCCAATTCCTCTATGTATTCTATGAAATGCCCAAAATTTTCATTTAATTCATCTTCTTTTATATCATTGCCTATCCTGAATATCCTATGCCTTATCAGTTTTATATAACATCTATGGCATAACTCCCTATTTTCAAATGCCTTATGTATTGCTGAATATCTATGTATATTATAGGCATCCTCTATGCTTATTATAGTTTTTTTACAATCTTCACATAGCAAATTGAATGCCCTTTCCTCAATCTTCATCCTTTCCATTTCTCCATCATAGATCCTTTTATCAATTTCCTTATTTTCATCCTTTTTCTCTATCATTGCCCTCCATTCATCTATCTGATTTTCATTGCCATCATTGTTAGCATTCAGGATCTCAAAAAATTCTTTACTGAATTTTACAGTTTTGCCATCATCCAGCATTATTGTATATTTGCTTGATCCATTTTCAGGCAATGCCTGTATTGTTCCAGTTTTGCATTCATATACTCCATCCACAAATTTTATTCTATCTCCTATCCTATACATCATCTCTATCTCCATTTCCATATCACCAATATAGTAATACAAAAAAAGTATTTAAAGTTTTTGTTTAAAATTATTGTTTAAGAATGCCTATCTTTTTAATTTATTCCTCTATATAGGAATGAAAGAAATTTTCATGTAATATTCATTACATGAAAAAGAAAATGCAATAGGAAAAAAATTTCAAAATTTGATCCAAAAGGTTTATGCCAAGCAGATTCGGATGTTCTGAATAAGTTTTTTATATTCTTTCAACAATCAAATCTAATTCATTTACTTCTTTAAATTCATCTATGGTCAGAGGAATTTTAGATGATACTTTCTTTTCAAATACTTCTATTGCTACCTTTTTTCCCTTTTTATTAAATACAAAAAAAGTATTATATTTATTTATTAACTTACCATTTTTTCCTTTCATCTGTTTTTGTTCTTTTCTACACCAACCAAGTGATCTGAATTTATCTAAAATTCTATATGCCTGACCGTATGGTATATTCAATTTTTTCGCAACATCATTTGGCGATAATACCCAATCCTTTTTGAATGCAAGAAATAAAGTTAAATCCCCATTCCCTAATCCAAGTATTTCTTTAAGAAATTTAAATGTCTCCATATTTCATAATACAAAAAAAGTATTTAAGGTTTAATGCGAAAGTTTACACTCCTTATTGCTCTTGGGCTTTTCTCTGGGGCTTTTGATAGAGGTATTTGTATATACAAAACAATATATGAAAAAATGATTTAACAAATTAAACAATAGACAATAAGACAAAATTTATTTACAAATTCTATTGCCAATCAATGTTTCTGTGGAAATACCAATTTTATTTTTGGAGGATCTGTGTCATATCCTCTTATGATCCTGCTCAAATTGGTATATTCACATGGGTATTCTATTGAAACAACAGATATTCCAGATTTTTCAATCATGCCCGCAAGTATTGGAGATAAAATATAATCTCTATAAATCATGTTGGCACAAAATCTTATTCCACACATCTTTTTACAATGTTTATCAAATACCGTTAGTATATCAACTCCACCAATCTGAAATACTTCATGTCCATAATTTAGTATGAATCTCTCAACATTGCTATTCTCATTTATTGCCATTCTCACAAGTTTATTCCTCAAATCATCCATTGTTTTTACAAATTCTTTCCTTTGCTTATTATATGTCCTTATCGCAAATCCACTTCCATCTGGCAACTCAACAATATCTTCCCTGGGAACTAAAAGGAAATCCTGCCTAAAATACTCACCTTCATCATCGCTATAATAGATTTTGGATGATAACCTTACATCACTATTGTAAATGTATTTAGGACCAATAATACCGTTTGGGATGGCAATATCGCACAATCTTATTATTCTAAATGGATGTTTTTCTTTGCTGATTTCCTTCAATTTTAATTTCGCCGAAAGCAGTAACAACTTCTGGTCCATGTTAGTAAATTACTATAAAATATATATCTTTTACTTAACGGTTTAACAAAATAGCAAATTTTACACGGAAACCCCCCACTTTTCGTTGAAATTTTGCATTCTATTGCATCTGAATGCTAACATATAACACAATAAGTTAAGATAGACGGGATGGCAGGGATGTCAAGGATATTTTATATTTTAACTATAATCATGATAATCATAATGAAATTAAAGTAAGAAAAAACCCTACCATCCCTGACAACCCAGCCACACCACAACTCTATTCTTTAACTCAATAAGTTAGTATGTTGCCATTGCTTTCAATCTTTGTATTTCGTGTTTATGTTCCAAAATCCAACAATGCACACACAATCCGTTTTTATATTCCTCCACAACATCCCCATTTGAAAGAAGGTGTAAATCTCTGGTCATTTTTTTACCACATCTGCTACACCTTTTCATTTAATTTTTAATTGTAAATGGTATTTATTGTTTATGATTCTTGATTATATTAGAAAATTATATTAATGCAAAATATATTTATTATCATGTCAAAACTTTATATGAAAGCAATTTCCGATACAAGAAAAAACATTATAACCACAAGAGGGCATAAAGATATTGCCATTGAATTATATTATGATGAGGATAACAGAAACAGAAATGTTCTTTTAAAATTTGCATATGCAAAAGGAGAGAAGGGAAAAACTAAATTTTTGAAGGGAAAACCGTTGATGGCAAAATTGATAATGTATGGAGAAGATGGCACATTTACATTTTGTGAAATAAGCGAGGATCATAAAGTTGCTTGTGAGTCATTAAAGGATGTGGAAACTAAAAAATCATCTCAAATAGAGTGGGAATTGCTTCAAAAGGATTAAACTGTGGCATATCTTTGTTCCATATACTTTATCTTATTAATGTTAGCCCTTAAATCAACTTTTGATGTTTGAATATCAATTGTTTTAATGTGAGGTTTTCCAATTACATCCTTTTCAATTTCTATTAATGCATCAGTTCCTCTTGATTTTATATTAACCTTTATTTCGTTTCCGATCTTTTCAAATTTATGTTCTGTAACATCATAAATGTTGGCATGCATTGGTGTAATAATATCAGGCATACGCAACTTTCTCATTTCATCTTCAGTTTCTCCAGTAATAACAACACTAATATTTTTATCTCTGCCTAACTTAATATATCCATCCTCAAGAAGGCATATTGTGTATAAAGGTGGAAGTTTCTTTAATGTCCCGTTTGCTTCATTACATAAATTTTCAAGCCATTCTTCATCATCCATTGTGGTATAAACCCGCAAGTAATTAAAATATTTTCTAAAATATTCCCCAAAAGGGGAAAATTTAAAAACCAATTCTATATTTATAAATCAATGAACATACTTGGGATACTTGAACTGGATGAAAGAAATAGAGTGTATTTCCCATCAATTGTGTTTGATATTCTTGATAAACCAGAGCATTTAAAAATTGTTGAAAAAATCATTGATGGAAAGAACCAGATAGTTATTGAATCTGAAAATTATGGTGGAAAAACAATTGCTAAAATAAATGTAAATGCCAATATGAGGAGAGGAACTATACCAAAAAAGGTTAGAGAAAAGTTATCATTGAATGCTCATAATCCATTTATCATATTACTCAAAAATGATAGAAATGAGATAATGATGAAAAGGTTGGATGTTGAAAAAATAGTTGGAGATGATTAAGATGAATCTGGAAGTTATGCACAATAGAATGAGAAAGGCGAAGGAAATTGCTAAAAGTTTGAGGAATATGGAAGCAGATGGCTACTACATACTCATAAGACCGCACATGAAAGTAGGGGGTGTCGTATTTGCCCTTGATACGGTATATACAAAAGAAGGTCCGCAAAGATTTATGCATTTTGTTGATATTGAAGATTTTAAACCTTATGTAGAACCATATGAGGAGTGGGATTTACTTGAACAATCGTTTGTTCCCAATATAACAAAATTCGGATTTGTTTGGCTAACATGCAGGCAAAATCATCTTCCAGAATCTGAAAAGTTATACTGGATACACCCAGCGGATGCAGAGCATGTTAAAGATTCAGAAAAAACCATTAAGAGATTAATGCAGGAATTAAATGAGTTAAAAAGAAGAAATGATGAATTGAGCGATCAAAACAATTTCCTATCATCTGAATTACAGGCATTAAATGAAAGAATTAGTGATTATGAGAGTAAGGTAACAAAACTTACATTGCAGAATGAACATTTGAGTTCAACATTACTTGAGTATGAGATAAATATCAATAGATTACAATCTGTGGTAAATAAGATGATTGCATACTATGAGCAGAGTGTTGCCAAAGCAAAGGAGGAAGGTAAATATGAAGCAATGGAAGGTCTTGATAAATTTAAGACAGAAGCAATGAGGTTGCAGGAAATAATGGCGATGTTCAACACAATGGGATATGGAGGTAAAGAGATTAAAGAAGAAAAAACAGTAGAAAAAAAGGTTGAAGGATAAATATGGGGATAAAAGAACCATTCTGCGTTAATTTCGTAAAGACAAACTGCCCATACTGTAAGATAGGGGATAGAATAATAAACCAGGGGTTTTTGAAAAATTATCTCCGATTGAACCACAATTTTACAATAATAAACATAAAGAAATATTATGGTGCAATGAAAATATGGTGGGATAAGGTATCTCCCAACATGCTTGGAGTTGATAGAACTGCTACGCCTTCATGGGTTTTCTTTGAAAATAAAAGAAGAATGTTTGGAAGACCAAAAAAAATATTCATATTGTCCAGAAAAAGCACTGGATATAAAATAAGAGATTTAAGAGATCAGGTTCTTGCATTAAAAGACAGCATGGAGGAGTGGTTGTGGGAAACATATCCAGAGTATATGGGAATGAAAAGCGAATTAATGCATATAGGAGAGGAGGAGTATATGTATGTCATCTAAAAAATATAAATTAAAAGCGGTTGAAGGCATAAGTTATGAACAGATGACAGATTCGCTTGATAATCTTTACAGGTATGGCAGGATAGTAAGAAATGTTTATGGTGTTGAGGTTTCAGAACCATTTACACAAATAGGTGCAGAAGTATTGAATGTAAAGTTAGATGAGGAGGCAACAGTAACTGATTACATCATATATGGAAAAGAAATAATTGAATACCCAAAACAACAGGAATTTGGTGAATTATTTGATGGAATAAACCCGCATTATCAACTTATTCATCAATTATTGAGAGATCATGACAGAATATCAGAAAAAGCATTGATAAGATTATACACAGAAAAATATAGATTTTTACCAAATAACAGAAGTGGCATAAACTATTTAAAAGAAATACTTGAAAGAATGAGATTGAACGGTTATTTACTTCTTGAAATAGAAAGGGAAGGATTATCAAGAATAATTTGGTATAAAATTGGCAGAGGTATCAGAACAAGGAACAAAAGAAGGTTGGAAGCAAAGGAAGGTTATGATCCTGTTATGCTTGCCATATATGACTTTTTAGATAATTTTGTTGAAGGTGCTACATTCAATGATATTTTCAGATATATGGTTAATGGAATAGCATGGCTTGAAACGATAAATGATCTTGAAAGATATTTAAATTTGATGGTAACTCTTGGGAATATAGTGGAAGTAAATGGAATGTATAGGGTAAAAGAGCCGATAAAACCTTTCCAGCATTGATTATATTCCCTAAAAAGGGAAAATTTATATATGTTGCAGTAATTATTATTTGATGCCGATAACGGTGCAGGATGCGGTTACTTTAAAAAACATTCCTAAATCTTTATGTGATTTACTTGGAGGAATACACACAAGAGAGGGAGATTGCATTGCTGTCATAGAATTAAGCGATGAAAATCCAAACATAGCAAAATTGATAAAATTGGAAAAAAGGAGGGGTCTGCGTGAATGAAAATAAAAAAATAAAGAGAGTATATGTTACAAGATTTAAGGATTTAGATCCAACAATCTGTGAGGAAAAACTAAAGGGTAAATTAAATGGCGATGTTTGTGAAGTCAATGTCATTGAATATGAGGATGGAGAAAAGGAGTTTGTTTCATCAGATGAAGTAGAGAAAAGGGGGTTGAGATAATGTTGAAAAGAAAAGGTGATAGGAAAATAGTTGTGATTGATGGAAATCAGATAAGCCCTACTGTGTGCGAGGATGTGCTTGAGGGAACTTTTGATAACAAGTCAAATAAGTGCTATGTGGCAAGGGAAAAGATAGATGAAAACAAGTCAATACTTGAGAAATTGGATATTGAGATAATAGAAGGAAATGAAGAATGAGCAAGTTACAACTGTTCATCTTCCTAACAAACATATGTAATTTGAGATGTAAGGGATGTCCAGTATTTAAGGATATACACAGAAGTTTAACATTAAAAGATATAGAAAAAATAGCAACAACATGGGATTACTCAAGAGTTGCACTTCTTGGTGGAGAGCCATATGCATACAAAGATTTGAATAAAGTTGTTGATATGTTCAACAAGCCAGTTACAATATACACCAATGGAACTATGTTGAGAGAGGATAACATTATTGAAAATGTTGTATATGCTGTTTCTCTTGATTCTTTAAACCAAAAAATTAATGATACCATAAGAGGTCAGGGCGTTCATAAGAAAGTGATGCATGCTTTGAATACATTGAGAAAAAATAAGGAGAAAAAGAATATTAAAGAAATCATAATAAGAACAACATATAACTCAAGAAATTATAGCGATATTTTCAATTTAATTGAGTTTGCTGAAAAAAATGAATTTGGATTGGCATTACATCCAAGAATTGGTTGGGAAGTGCAGGATGAAGGGATATACGCTGGTCTTACCGCAGAGCAACAATTGAATTTGTTTAGAGAAATTATCAAACATGATAAGATGGTGATCCTAACACCCCATTTTTTCCAGTGGATTGGGAATAAACATTATAGATGTCCTGCTGGAGAATTTAGATTGGCAATAAGAGAAAACGGAATGGTAAAGCCATGTCAGTGGGGTAGTTATATAATAGGAAGTATAAGAAATCATGAATTTGACTATTTTAGACAGAAAGGAATAGAATATAATAGAGAATTTGTTCAAAAGAGGATTCCAAAATCATGCTTATTTTGTGAAAGGGTTATGCAGTGTCATGGAGGATGTTTATTAATAAACGATACAGTAAGATGCCCGTTAAGATATAATGGCGGATCATATAATATAAGAAGATTTTATGGAAATAGTGATATAAGTAGATTTAAGGTTGGATTGAAAAGGTTGGGAAGAATTGGTTTTAGTGGATGTTAGATAAATTCCTCACTTTCTTCCTCCTCTTTATCAATTTCCTCAATTTTTTCTTTTACAAGATCCCATATTTTATCCCTGAATTTGGGATTTTTTTCAATTGCTTTTTCTATAACCTTTATTAATTCACTTTCCTTCATTTCCTCCGCCGATTTGCCAAGAAATTCACCAAGATATTTTTGATATATCTTTTCTCTTAATTTGTCATTTTCAATTGCACTTAACATATCATATACTACTCCAATAGTTTCACTATATAGATCAGCAAATTTTTCACCGCTTTTATCGGTTTTAATAGCACCTACCTTCGATTTTAATACCTTTATTTTTTTCACTACAACATCTCTTATGAATGCAATCTTTTCATCATCGGTATAATAATTTTTAATAAATTCAGCAAGTTTTTCAAGAGCAACAGTTAAATCAACATGCAGTTCCTGACCTCTTAACATATCTCTTTCAATTTCATCAAGATAACCTACTATTTTTTTAACAGAATCTGAAAAGTTACCATAAGATATTTTATAAAATCTGATCGGGAAATATATGCCATAATCTGATAGCAGAGAAACTATCTCTTTATATCTTGAATAAAATGTTATGATAAAATTATCATCATAGCCATTGTTTTCAACCAATTTTTTCAATGTTAGTAATTTGGATTTAATCTCATTGATGTATTGGCTATCATAACCATTTATTGTCATGTATGTTAATATATCACCAGCAAACCCATTGTAGTATTTTCTAAATTTTTCCATATCGCCTTCGTTCAATATTCTTGGTATCCACTCAACATAAAAATTTATCCTTCTTAATAAACTCCACTTTTCGCCTTCTTTTTCTATGAGTAACTTCATTTGTGCTGGCTTTTCAAATTCTCTTACTTTTTCTATTGCTTCCACACTATGTAAATATGAACAATAATAAAAAATTTCCCTTTTTGGGGAAGTGAAAAACATTTAAAAACAGTAGTAAAATTGTTATTATGCAACCCAAAATCATAAAATTAGAAAAAATAAGGCATACACTGTTACAAAAGGCAAAAAAGTTTTCAGTTAAATGGGATGATAAGAATGTAAAGATATTCATAAAAGGTTGTCTTGAAGATGGCGGAGTTCCAATGTTCAAAGATAGATTTGCTGGAGAAAGATTTGAGGTTGATGGAAAACCAGCAGTGTTGGGAATCTGTTATGGTGGAAAGGGAAGATGGAAGGATTCACAATGGTTTAAAGATGTTCCAGAAGAAGATATTGATGTTATTGAAAGCATGACAGGAGAGTGGAAAGAATTTCTTTCTGAATAAAAAAGAAAATATTTAATATATCTTTAAATATAATATTATGCCAGATATTGGTGGTGATTTAAAAGGAGTTAAAGAAATAACCGCATGTGCCAGTAGAACAACCGATCTTTATTTTGATTTGGATCAAGTGAATTTCGGTTTTGGAATAAATACCATTCTTGATAAATTTGAAAAATGGAGGGAAATATGCAAAATAAGAAGTGATGATGTATTCGTTCCTAAAAAGTTAATCAAAGATGCTATCAGAGATTATAAAGAGGGAAAGCATGATCTTGTGAAAGGACAACTTGAAACTGCACAGAAGCAAATAATGAGGGAAGCATTGATAAAAATATCAAGAGCAAAATGAATGGCGATTACATATTGCCAAAAATCTTTAATCCAACAGCACTTAAAGTAATAGAATTTTTTTTAAGAAAAAATGAGGAGAATGGTGAGGGCAAGGAATATAATCTGTCAAAATTTGCTGAAGAATCTGGAATATCAAAAGGTGCATTGCACAATGCAATAAAAATACTGGAGGAATATGGTATAATAACATCAAAAGAAAAGCCAGTTAATGGAGGATATGCAAAAATAATTGAAATTGATTGGGATAATGAAATGGTATATCTTCTGATGAACACATTTTCCGCACTTATTAAGTTTATTGATGCATATAACTGTTCAAAAAAATGAACGCTTCCAATTATTTATAAACCCTTTTTATATTACATAATCATGAGATCGCAAGCAAGAGAAATGGGGTTTGAACCTGTGTTTTATAGAACAAGGAAACCAGGGAAGTTTTCACCGAAATCCAAGATGGTGTTCCCGCAGAAAGGACCAAGATTTACACATAAGACAAGCCAGCAGAAAAAGATCGCAGAGGCAGGAAGGTTCTGCGGTGCTATAATAAAGAAGCAGGACCGCTTTGATGGACCAGAGGGCGTGGAAAAGAGAAGGATGGCGATGGCTGATTGCATTAGGGAACAGTTTGGACACGATCCCATCTACGGACCAGAGGGTTGGTGGAAGGACTAACCAAACACAGGTTCTAAAAAATCCTCTTTCCCCAATTTTTTATTTTTATTTACAGAATGAGTATCCACATTTTTTACAATAATAACATACTCTACTCTTGTTTCTTTTCTTTGTCATAGTTTTACCACAACTGGGGCATTTCATCCTATCAATTCCTCAACTTCTTTCTCAAAATTATCACTGTAACCTATAATACATTTCTTTATTTTTTTATCATCAACCTCGCATATGGTTGGCATCATCGGAGTTTCAATTGAATCAAGTATATCTGGATTCTCATAATTTTTTAGTTCGGAAAAATCTTTAGCAAATTCTATTTCAATTCCTCTTTCTTCAGCAATTTTTTCAACAATTGGTAGTGCCTTTTTACATGGCTCACAATCTTCGTCGCCTATAAATAATATCTTTTTACCCATAAAGTTAAATACAATTTTATTATTTAAAGTTGATGATTGAGGTTACATGCAAATACTGTGGTTCTACGAATGTTGTAAAGGCGGGTAAAGTGAAATTAAAGAGTGGAAATAAAACAAGATATTACTGTAAGGATTGTAAAAAATACTTTACTGTTATGGATAGAAAAATAAAAGATAAAATATTGAATCTGTTGGATGAGGAAAAAACAATAAGTGATCTGAAAGATGAAGTTAAAGCACACCACATGACTATAAGAGCATGTTTAAAGGAATTGATAAATGAAGGAAATGTAAAGGTCTATGAAAAGGATGGTAAAAAGTTTTATGTGAAAAATGATTATAAGAGCAAAAATGAAGTAAAAAATGAAGTAAAGAAGACAAATAATGTTCAATTACAACTTTCAAAAATTGTTACATTTGTAAAAAGCAAAGGATATGCAACTCTTGATGAAATAAAAGAATTATTGAATATAGAAAATGTTGCACTGGTTAAAAGAATGATATTGTTGCTTGTAAATGAAGGTATTCTATCAATAAAGGTTAGTGGCTTGATATTTAGAAAGGAATATGTTGTATGGAAGGGAGAGTAATGTAAAACTTTTACATGAAAAACCTTAAATATTCTTTTTATATTCTTATCATATGGCATGTGAATATGAACTTATAGAATCCTTTCTTGATAAAATTGTTCAAGGAGATGCAAAAGATATGCTAAAACAAATTCCAGATAACTCAATAGATTGCATCATTACTTCACCGCCTTATTGGGGATTGAGAGATTATGGAAAAGAAACAAATACAATATGGGAAGATGGCTGGTATGGGCAACTTGGACATGAGCCAACTCTGGATATGTATATTGATCATCTTTTAGAAATTACAAAAGAATTAAAAAGAGTATTAAAACCTACAGGTGTAATGTGGTGGAATCATGGAGATAGTTATGGTAGATTTGGGGGGCATCATGGTGGTGAAGATAGAAAACATGCTGGAGGAAAGAATTTGTGGGGAACATTACCAAAACAACAGATTTCAGTGCCTGAAAAGTGTTTAAATCTTCAAAACTACCGTTTAATCCTTCGCATGATTGACGAACAGGGCTGGATTCTCCGCAACATCATAATTTGGTATAAACCAAATCATATGCCAAGTAGCGTTAAAGACAGATTCACAAATGCATACGAGCCAGTATTCATGCTTACTAAAAGCAAAAAATATTGGTTTGATTTGGATGCAGTAAGAGTGCCACACAAAATAGATAGTATAAAAAGATCAGCAAGGGCGAGAAAATCAAAAAAATTAGATGCAAAGCAATACTCAACATCTTATAAAAATGAATATATCGGCTATGAAAATTTATGGGAAAAATTTCAAAGAGGAGAGTTGAGAGGAGTTCATCCTTTTGGCAAAAATCCTGGTGATGTATGGATAATTACAACAGAACCATTTCCTGATTCTCATTTTGCTGTTTTTCCAACAAAATTGGTAAAGCCAATGATAAAAGCAGGATGCCCCCAATGGGTATGCAAGAAATGTGGAAGGGCAAGAGAAAGGATTGTAAAAAATCCTGAAAGAGATTATTCACAAGATTTAAATACCAAAGATAAGCATAAATGGAAAATAAAGGATGATAAGTTACAAACAACTACACAACTTCATAGGGATGGTGGCGGAGTGTATTATAAAGGTGTTACCGTTGGCTGGACAGATTGCGGATGCGAGGCAGGATGGGATGCTGGCATAGTTTTAGATCCATTTTGCGGTGTTGGAACTACATGCTATGTGGCAAGGAAATTAAATCGCCACTACATTGGTATAGAAATAAATCCTAAATATGTAGAAATGGCACAAAAAAGGTTGGCAAAAATACCTGCAAGATTAGATAAGTTTTTAAAAATGAAGGGTGATGCACATGCTGAATAATGATTTTAAGGAAAAAATGAAGATATTCAGGGAATATCTTATTGTAAGAGCAAAAAGTAGTGCTGATACAATAGATAAATACACAAGATTTACAAAAGAATTTTTAGATTTTGTTAGCAAAAATTATGGTGTAACAAAAATAGTGGAAGTATCGCCAAAACATTTGGTTGAATGGATTAAATATCTAACCAAGAAGGACTATTCTGGAAACACCATCAATTTGAAAAGATCTGCTGTAATAAAGTTCTTTGATGCACTGTATAATGAAGAACCAGATAATCCAGATTTACAGAATAAAGTAATCCTTTTCAAAAATATTCATGGAATAGGAAAGGTGGATAGCAACCAGCATGAGCCAATACCAGTAGAATGGTTACCTAAATTAAAAGATGCTTCTCTAACACTGGATGAAAAATTTGGATCAACTGAACACTATACCGCATTCATGTTTTTCTTATACACTGGTGGCAGATCACAGTTATATGGTGTCCTTGTGGATGAAATTGATTTTGAAAATCACTGGTTAGAAACTTTTGTCAAAAGAGGCAAATACATAAAAATACCATTGCACCCGCACCTTGAGAAAGTAATAAAGTGGCATTTGAAAAATAGAGATTATGATTCCCCATATCTTTTCAAACATGGTAAATATCCATATGCTGATATTTATATAAATAAAAATAAGAAGGATTTTGAAAAATACCGTGATGTTATAAAAAATGCTGAAAAGTATAACATACCAAGAAATAAGCAGGAGGAGAAAAGGAACAGGGATTCAAATAGAAAGAATGTGAGCATATTATGTAACAGAATCAGAAAGGAGGCAGGATTTAATGAATCTCTTTACCCACACAGATTCAGGGAAACATTGCATTATGAATTTGAGGAACTTGGAGTTAGCATAAATACTGCTATGGCAATTGGTGGATGGAGTAAAGAAGATATGGCATACTATTACAGAAGAACTGGAAAGCATGTTAAAAAAGCACTGAAAGAGTTTGAGAAGATAGATTTGTTAAATATAAAAGAGGGTGATGAAAATGAATTATGAAATAAATAATATTATAACTGGACATTGGGCGTTGCCAAGACCAATTGGAAAATATAAAACACGACATCCAGATACATTATTAGTAAGATTGGAAGCACTTATAGGACCATATAGCATTAAAAAGATATTGCATTTATTTTGTGGTATATCAAAATTCCCTAATACAGAGAGAGAGATCAGAATTGATATAAATCCAGAGGTAAAACCAGATTATATTATTGATTTAACTAAAGAAAAACTACCGTTTGAAGATAATTCGTTTGATATTGTTTATGCAGATCCACCTTACTATGATTTCCCGCCTTACTCCTTTGTTGATGAAGCAGTTAGAGTTCTTAAACCATATGGATATTTAGCAATACTTCATCCATTAGTTTATAAAACACCAAAACAAACAAAAAGATGGGCGGTTATATCAATAGGCACTGGTCCAAATATGAGATTGCGATGTTTAAATATATTTAGAAAGATTAAAGTTGATGAACAATAAAAGAATGGCATATACATTTGCTAAATATGAACATAAATTTGAAAATTTAACAAATATTGCTATAATCATAACAACAATTGTTGCATATTTTATTAAAATAAATATAATTGTTTTCTCACTAATTATAATCATTGCAGTAATTCATACAGTAGCAAGAATATGCCATATTTTTGAGAAGCATTACTTTAACAACTCAAGAAAATAGCGGGGAGAGGATTTGAACCTCTGATCTTCGGGATATGAACCCGATGGGTTATCCTGACTACCCTACCCCGCTACTTCAATTCATCTAAAGTTAAAATGCCAAGATCCATTAAAAGTTTTACCATGTTTATAGTTTGATTTTTTATATCCTCAAGAACTTCAGAATGATCTTCTGAATTTGGCAACTCTTTAAAAGGAATGCACTCATTATCAATCACTTCAAACCCACCACCAGGGCGTTTTCTGTATGGCATACCATCTGGCTTTTTCCCGCCCCTTATCTTCCTTACTTGTATTACAATATCATCCTCATCTACTGGATTGTTCCTTCTGAATCTGTTCAACCATGCTCTTTCAACCCAGTTCCATCCACAGGTGGGGCAAACCACATAATTTTCCCTAACATCTCCATCTTCACCAACATACGACATTATATCACCTTATGGCTTATATGGGACATCAGGACCTTTTTTGATGATTTCATCTAATACTCCTTTTATTTTATTTCTGAATATTGCCACAACTATTAAAATTATTCCTATCGCTGACAATATTATATACCCATAACCACCATGAGATGATGAATAAACTGTAACCTTCTTTTCATATGATGTTGCATAATTGTAATCCACAACTATTGAATATGTTCCTGCACTTGTTGGTGTCCAACTTCCAATGCCATTAATTAAATTGATGAATCCATATGGCATTCCATTTCTATAAATATCCACTCTATTTATATCAGTTATATACTCCTGTGTATTTTCATCAATCAATTCAACTTGATATGCCCTGTCTTCCTTAACAGAACCATAAATGAAATTGCCATTGCTATCTTTCATAATTATTCTTGGGTTGTAATATGCCTCAAAAGTTTTCTCCTCCTTTACACCATCTGCTTTTACTTCTATCTCGTATTTGCCTGCCACATCTGGAGTAAATTCTATTTCTCCATTATCAAAGTCATCGCTTATTGCCCTGCCATCTGGCGTAGATATTTCATATTCTCCTGCTTCTGGAGTAACTTTTATAACCATCCTATCCCCAACATTAACTTTTTTATCAACATCTATTGTTATTTTAGATGTTGAAACATTAACTGATTTTGTAACCGTTTCTCCTTTATACTGCCCAATCAATATCCATTTGCCAGAAGCATCAAATGTAATACTCACCTGACCATTATCGTTTGTATCCTTCAAAACTTGCGAGCCATCTGGTTTAACTACTATTAAACTTCCCTTAACATTGTTATTTCCAAGTTTTAATGTGGCAATTTTTGTATCCCCTTTCTTAATATTCTTATCAATGCTTATATCCAGTTTTCCTTCTTGTGTGCTTGCCGATTTAGAAATATTGAAAAAGTGATAGGTTATTTCTCCATCACTCCACACAAGCAATAACATTGCACTTCCATAATCATCTTTGCTTAAATTTATAAATGTAAATGGAACTCCTTCTGCAATATTTATGGAATACATTCTTCCAGTTTCACTGCATGATATAAACCCTGTTGCACTCATTTTTGATGGAGAAACTATTGATATTGTAGATCCCGCTTTTGGATTTGGTGGAAATATCAAAACAGATTTTTTGGATGTTATATACACCTGCTGGGTTATTATGTTGCCATTGTATTCATAATTTATCAATCCGTTTTCACTACCACTTATCGTAAATCCTATTGTTATTGTTTTTCTTTCATAGGGTTTAAGCACATATGTTGTCTTGTATAAAAAGTAGTTCTTTATGCCTACAACACTGATATTTACAATTGTTTGTTCATCCCTATCGTTGTATATCTCAACACTCTGCATAACAAATTTTCCGTTCTCTCCCTCAAGTGTTATTATTGGCGGATTAATCTCTATTGCATATACACTGTTCATTATAATCACAAAAACTGCCAGCAACATCACTATTTTTGCCTTCATTATTCCATAATATAGGAATTGTTTATAAATTTTCCCCTTTTGGGGAATTTAATAAACTCTTTCAGAAATCTCTCTTATTTTTTTAATATACTTATCAATATTTTTACCTGTAAACTTTTTAATTTCGATAAGGTTATTTTTCTCAAGTTTAACATACATTGTAGGAACTGGCTCATATCCTGATTTATATCCCATGCTTTCCCTTGTAAATGCAACTGTTATATCAAAATCATCCTTTCTATACTTTTCAACTTTATCCGCATTTTTAATTTTACTTTCAAAAAACCTTAAAAGATATTGTCCTCTTGGTGAAGTTAATTCATCTGCCATTATGAAAAAATATTTAATACAATAAAAGATTTACTATTATGCCAGTTATAGGTGAAGAATTTAAGGCGGGCAGAGATGCATACAGAAGTTTAATTGTATGTGTTGATTCAGCAATAGAAAATGAAAATCCTGAAATTGCGGTTATATGCGGATCTGCTTTAATGGATCTTGCCAAAACAGAAAATGCCAATTACTTTGGTGATGAACCGCCATTTGATTACAACACTGCACTTAATACAGTTAGAGAAGCAGTAAAATATGCGAAAAAGAAAGGAGTTCCATCTTGGCTTAAAGATGATTTGAAGGAAATAGAGGAAGAATTTGTTAAATGCACTGGAGAGGATATAGATTAGAATGCATGTTAAAATAATGGAAAATGTTATTAATATTTAAATACTAAATATATTATGGGACACCTTAAAAAACTGTTATTCACGAAAAAACTTACAGATTATGGAGATTACAAATGGGCATTCAGTTATAATAAAGCAATGGCATGGTCAATAGTGTTTTTAATATTATTCATATTTATATATGGATTTTTCATTGCAGAGGATACACATGAGTTTTTTGGTAGGGTGCTGTTTATAGCAATCCTAATTTGTATAGCAATATTCTTAATATTGCTCGCAGTTGGAAGTATAAAAAAATCAAAGAAATTTATAGGTAAATTCCTTCTTTTAATTGTTGGTATAATATTTGCATACTATGTGATTGGTATTATATTCTCACAATATTTGTGGGGTTTTTATAGTGGATACTCCACATGGTTGTTAATTGTAGCACTGGCAGGATATGGGGCATCAAGAGATTATATTTTCAATGGAAATCTTGATAGGCATGATATTTTTTATTGCCTATTGATTTTCATATGTTTCGTTGGTGCTAATATACCGTTTTATCAGGATAAGAGTTTTCTTGAAAATCTGGATGGATTAATAGATATAGCAAAGAGTATTATAAATGTAAAATTTATACAGTTATAAAATGAAAAATTCTATATATTAAAAACAAATTTTTTATTGTGAATTGGAAGCACCATATAAGGAGGTTGATAGAACATAATGAACATTATGTTACAGTAAAGTTATTTGGTAAGGAAATTCATCCATGTGCAAGATGTTTTGGAAAGTGGCTTGGGATGTTATTTACATTGCCAATTGGATTGCTGTTTTTTATGGGGAAGTTTCACACTACATTTACAGTTGGCTTTATAACATCATGGCTTTTGGCATTGCCATCAATTGTGGATTGGATCTCTATAAAATATACCAACAGGGAGGGAAGCAACCGTTTAAGATTTATAACAGGGTTTTTACTTGGTGCTGGTATTGTTACATACTTCTTGATCATGCCTGCTACTTGGATGTTCAAATTTTCAACATTTTTGGCATATGAAATAGTTTTTGGGCTGTTGATACTTCACAAGAATTATGGAATAACCGATTTCATAACTAATCCAAAATACACATTCAGTTGCATTCAAACTGGATGCTGTTGTGGTGCATGTGATCCATGTGTTTCATCCTGTGTAAATGGATGTATATGTTTAATGCTGATGGTTATAACATTGCCAATATTGTGCTGTATATTTGGAATGTTTAAAAAGGAGGGAGAAAAATGAAAAACAAAAAAATGGTTATACTCTCAATAGTTGCTGGGCTAATAATAGTATCTGCTGTATATATTTCATATAATACTGGATATTTGCAGAAACTACTGCATATTCAAGCATATGACAAAGGAGATTCCCCATACGATGATTATATTTGCTTCGTATATAAGATAGAACCAAGAGATGGAGAGGGTGTAGAAGGCATTCCAGAAAGATTAACTGCTTATATATACACAAATGCACCAGCAAATAGAACAAATGTTCAGTTTGAATGGGAAGATGACAACAATAAATATTTATCAGCACATATATGGCTTGATGGTCAAAATATTCTTGGTGGCGGAACTGTTGAAAAAATTAGCCAATATGAGTATAAGGTTTCCTATCCAATAGCATCTGGTCATAGTTATAATTATAAATCTGGGTATAAATGGTGTTTAACTGTATGGCTAACCAGCAAGCCACATGGATATGCTGGTGCTTCAATATGGTATCTTTCAGAACTATATTGGACATGGTATAAAAATGATAGACAAGCACCATATTACAAACCAACTGCAAATGCAGGAGGTCCATATATAGCACAGGTTGGTGAAAGAATTAAATTAGATTCAACTAAAAGCACTACACCATCTGGCAGTGAAATTATAGATTGGTATTGGGATATAAACAATGATGGTATTTGGGATAAATATGGGAAAACAGCATATATATCATTTCAAAATACTGGAATATATACAATAAAACTTCTTGTAGTAAATGATAAAGCATTTTATGATGAGGATACCACAACTATAACCGTTACTAATGTTAATAATCCACCTGTTGCAGATGCTGATGGTCCGTATTCTGGAAAGATGGGAGAAGTTATAACCCTTGATGGGAGTAAGAGTTATGATCCTGATGGAAATGAACTATCCTATGAATGGGATACGGATGGAGATGGAAGATATGATGCAACTGGAGAAAAAATAAATATTAGATATTACACTACTGGTAACCATACAGTTACTTTAAAAGTTAGCGATGGTCAATATTCAGATACGGATACCACATATGTTGTTATTTCATCATCAGATCCTGAAAATCAGTTGCCCGTTGCAGATGCTGGTGGTCCATACTATGGAAATGTTTCTGAACCTATAACACTTGATGGCTCTGGTAGTTATGATCCAGATGGTTATATATCAACTTGGAAGTGGGATATAAACAATGATGGGGTGTGGGATGTAAGCGGTCAGTATGCAACCGTATCGTTTAAAGTTGCAGGGAACTATACCGTAAAATTGATGGTGATTGACAATGATGGTGGTATTTCATACGATAATGCAACAATAAACATTAATCAACCAAGTATAGGTCCTATTGATACAGATTCTTGGGTGAAAAATACTATTATTATGCTTTTGATAATTGTTGCCATAATTTCCATCATTACCATCATTTACATCATCAAAAAGAAAAAAATCATCTAATACAATACCACAGAAAAGTTATCACACACATAAATGCAAGTGCTACAATAAAAAGATGATCCTTGCTTATGAATTTATTACCAAAAAAGTATAGTATTGCGAATGATAATGTGAGTGTTAATCCAAATTTTATTGATTGATGTATTGGTGGAAGTTTATAATATGTTACACCATCAATCACATTATTCACTATTTTTCCATGGGCTAATAATCCAGTTAGTGCATCATTTAAAATATCATATGGATAAACAAGTTCATTCTCTATCTCCTGAAAAGTGAATTTATCTTTCTCAAGCCATTTATCTTTCATCAATTTTAAAATATCATCCTTAACCTGATCTACATCCACCTTTAATGATATAAATCTTGCACCTTTTTTATGCCATGAGAAAATAATGCCCTCGTTTGCCATATCATCAAGAATTGTAGAAACTGTTGATTTTGCTGGAGGATCTTTAAATGCTGTGTTCAAAAGTTTATAAATATCATTAAATCTGCATATCTTATGTTTCTCCAAATATTTTATGATAACTTTTCTTATATCATCTGCTTCTCTCATGTATGAAAATAAAATGATAAGTTGGATATAAATTTTCCCCTTTTAGGGCAAAATACCAAAAAACATATTTATATGTAAAATATTAAACTTTGATGCCGAAAAATAAATTGGATTGGGGAGATGTGGTGGCAATAATATTCTTTATAATAGGAACGGTATCGGTATTGGGAGGACTTCTGTTTTCCACAGTGTGGGCAGAGTTATCAAGATTCCTTGAAAGTGCAGGATTCATGATAACACTGTTTAACTTTGATACAACAGTGGCAACAATGACATTATTTGGATTTGGCATAATGTATATGCTAACTGGCTATCTGGTTGCAGAGAGATACAAGGAAGGCAAGGTGCTTGCATTTATATTTGGCATAATATTTCTATTTGCATTTCCAATAGGAACAGTGATTGGACTAATAACACTATACACGATACTTGCCAGCGATGTGAAGAACGAATTTACAAAAGAAATAGAACTGTGAAAACAAAAATTCATTAAAAAACTGTTCTTCCTTTCTCTTATTTTGTATTATGCTATTTTCTGAACTATTCAAAAGCATTTAATTTCATATCTTATGAATTGTTCGCTGAATTATCATTTAAATACCCTTTCAATATTATTATATCGGTGATAAAAATGAAAGGTTGGAGCGTATTGCTCGTGGTAGGTGTGTTCTGCCTCTTGCTTGGGGCAGGCATAGGGTATTGGTGGGTGAGCGAGAAACAGCCAGTAACGGAGGAATTTGAAGTGGAGGAACAGCCGACAAGGGTTGCCACACTTGATCTTGCGATAAACAACAGTGCATTTGCGAACTTCTCAACGGTGATTGATGCCAACGGAAGCGTATCCACTGAAACAAGTAAAAGTGCAACTATAACAATATGGAATAATGATACACAGGACAGTTTGCCACTGATTATATCTATGTATAATACAATAAATGGCAGGAAAGGGCTTCCAGATGCATTGCAGAACATAGATGGACTTGATATAGATTTGACTTATCAGAGTGGTATTGCCACAGTAACCAAACATCTTGTGAAGGATGGAGAGATACAAACAGAAGGTGTTTCAATAGGATCTCTTGAGCAGGATGCATATACACAGATTACATTAACTGTAACTGTTGGAGAATGCACAAACGAATATGTTGATGGTGCTTCATATACCTGCACAGTATATGTGATACAGGGAAATAGTTACGACGATATTGACTTCACCTTCACCACATAGAGGGACAGCATAACAACCCTTTCCCTTCCTCTCTCCCTTATGGAGAGAGGGGAGGTATAAAATGAAAAAGGCAAGTATAATATTGGTAGCGGTTGCAGTATGCGGGCTTGTGATTGCGAACATACCACAATCCGATGCATATACTTGGTATAATAACAGAAATACAGTAACAATACCATCATATACTGTGGGGAATGGATGGATAAATGCCTCACTATACTATGGTTCTTGGGTTTCCAGTGCTGGGGAGAATATGAGTGCTAATTGGAGTATGCCAACACCACTAAATGAAAGCAACAGCATTAGCATGAAAATTTACAACAATGGAAGTGGTCCTATACACTGTAATCTGACAGTAAATGGTCATGAGCGTGTTAATAGTTCAACAACAATAAATGCTGGAATAGAGTTCAATGTTGCTTTTGATACCAGTTTATATCCACAGGACTATCTAAATATAACATTTAATGCCGATAGCACAGATGTTTTCCTGAATATATCAATAAATTGGGTTGATGCAACAGTAACAAAAACAGAGTTCATAACAGGTGTTCATGGATTGATAGGCAGTATCCAAGAAAGATACAAAACACATCCAGAAATAAAGTTTGATAAGGATGCCAGTTACTATGTGGTGGAGGACAAAATAACAATAAGACCAGCATTTGTTGATACGAACAACTGGAGTATGGAAATATACGATGTCAATTTCACAATACATTATCCAAGTAATGCCATAAATAGCCCAGTATCCAAGATATATGTTGATTATCTGAATCTATCATCGCCATCAGAAACACATTACATAGGATACCAGAAGCATGGTCCATATGTTTCAAGGATAGGAACTCCATCCCAAAATCCATATGGAGATTATGAACTTGGAATGCGTGTATATGCATACGAAGATGAGGAAGATTGCAGTTGGGAGTTTGATCCTGAAAGCAGTGATTTGAGCAGTTATTTCCCATCACTTGACTATGACACACTAACAATAGAAATAAACGGAATTGAATACAATTTCACAAGAGGAAGCATAGAAATAAGCGATATTGACCTTGATGAAGGGCAGAATACTGTTGAATTTCAATGGACACCAGAGCAGGTGATAACCCCAGTTACTCCAACTGAAAAAGATACAACACTGTGGCTAATTGGTGCAGGAATATTGATAGTTGGAGTGGTGCTTGTAGCGTTGATATTCATCAAGAGGAAGTAGGTGATCCAATGAAGACAAAAATAACTGCGATAGCAATGATTACTTTAATTGCTACAATTTTTTTCACACCACTACTTGATAGTAGGGCAGAAACTGTTTATAAATGGGAACAATGGGAGGACAGTGATAGTAGGCAGGTAGAACTTGTGAATGCTGGTGATATACAAGTTTCAGAATTTACAGGATTTACCCCAGGTGCTTCATTCTATTGCTGGAATCCGTATATCTATGATGGTTCTTCGCTACAAAAAGGATACTGGCTTTCAGATGCAAAACCAGTGAAGTGTGTGTGGGAATACTATGATCCACATATGCATAAATTTTACAGAGTTGAAAAGGATGTGGCAGTTGTATATGAAGGGGACTTTAATGGACATAGATATGCATTCGCTGATTACAATGAGTTTATAATACCAGCACTTTTCATGCCAGATAGATACGGTGATTGGGCAGTTAGAAGTTACTTTATATTTGAGGGAGGCGGGCATGGTGGAGAAGGTCCAGTGGTTGATGAACAGGGAAATTCATACATGCTTTCATTCCCAGTTGTAAAGGGATCAACATTCAACCTGATATTCAATGCACCAATCTACCTCTTTGGGCATAAAACCATACCATTGTTCTGGTGGCTAATTCCAGTGTGGGCATTGATAATATTCTTCATAATTGCAGTGATCTACACAAGATCTGTGGTTGGTGCAGTGAGATTGATAAAAAATATTGCTGAAGCAACAAGAAAGGCAAAAACAGAGTGGAGGAGAAGATGAAAAGAATAGCAATAATCACAACCCTCATCCCCATCTTATTTTTGTTATTTGTGAATAGTGTTAATGCTGAAAATATTTACACATCAGATTCATATTTTACTGCTGGAAGTGTTATTTTAATCAAACTTGAAGGTGAAACTGCTGTTAAACCAACTGGCGTGGTTTATGAATTGCTTGATGCAAACGGTCATGTGGTTTATAAATGGAAACATAGACCAGATATTGTGAGGCAGGGTGGCATTCTGGATTGGTATATATATGATGAATTTGAAATAAAGTTGCCAAACATGATGGGATTTTATATATTTGAAGATAGACCAGAAGGGCAATGGGAAATAAAAACATATTTTGAATATGCAAAAGGCATAATAGAGGGAAGTGAAAGCCGTTTTCATTTCAATGTGTATAAAGGCAATGTGATTGATAATCTGTTTGCACCAATATACATTTATAAAGGATACAGAGTATTTGGAATTGAAGTTGCACACATGCAGTTTGAATTATTCCCCTTTGGTTGGATTCTCACTTTCATTTTCGCAATATTTTTATTCTTCCTCTCTATTAAATATATAAGGTTCGCCCTGAAACAGGTCAAAATAATAATATCACGGTCCTCTGCTCGCATAAAGAAAGAGTGGAGGACAAAAGGGTGATGAAAAATGTTGAGGAGAATAAAAGAAAATCTGGATAGGGTGCGTAAGGATAAAAGAGGGCAGTTAATGTGGATAGGAGTAGCGATAATAATACTGTTTGCACTAATGTTCTTTGGCTTGGCATGGATGATAATAGCGAACTTTGAAACACTTGGTAAGGGATTCCTATACATAGCGGTAGGGATCGCAGTGGTAATTGGAGTGGGTGTAATTGCTAAAAAAATGTTGGAAAAACCTTTGGGGGTGAGGTAAAATGTTCGAGAATATATTGCCACACCAGATAATATTGTTGTGGATGTGCATGGCAGGGCTATCGGGAACATTAATATCGTTCATGGTGAGCGAAGGCAAAAAGCCACTATACACAATAGCAACAATGTTTTCCAGTGCCTTTGCTGGAGTGCTATTCGGTGGATTCTTTGTAGCATTAACAGATGCATTGGTATGGGAATACTGGAGTTTGTTAATACCAGTATTCATCGGTGGCATTGTAGCAATATTGGTAACGGTGTATCTTGCAGATAAATTGCCAACTCCAAATGTAAAAGTAAAGCCGATAGCACTTGCGATAGCAATAATAATGGTGATAGTGCTTTCTTTTGCACCAGCAATGACAATATCTCAACCAACAAGATTACATGCACCACAGGTTGATTTTGTTTCGTTAAATCTTGGAACTACAAAACTGCTGAAACCAGCATCACAAGAAAATATTGGATATGTTACATTGAAGGATGTGCTGAAAAGAAATATAGATAGTGATTTACTTACAACACTTTCATATACAACAAATAAAGTGATGATAGATAGTTACCACACAAACATTGAATTTCCAACAAAACTATCTGAAGATGCTCAAGAAGGTGATTACATTGGTTTCAAATTAACCTTCAGTGTATCAAGCAGTAGCCCAACTGATTGGAAGATGCCAGCATGGTTTGTATTCGTGTGGGGAGATGTTAATGGAAATGGACAGATGGATGATAGTGATGTAACATTTAGTGAGCAGTTTTTCAAAATACCATCGCAGGCAGGACTTATTTATACATCAGCACCATGTGTTTATGATAAGGATGGCAATCCATTGTGGGCAATGTATGGAGTGAATACTGGAAGTGGTTATCAGTTACTGCCAGTAACATTTGCACTTTGGGGAATAAATGGAACATCAACACCATGGAAGGATGACAGTAAATACACATTTGCCAATACACCAGAAGGGTTTAAGCCACCATACGATCAGGCAAGTTGGCAGATAGATGCTTCTGGGACATTATCACCAAAAGAGAGTGTATGGGCTTGGGTTGAAATAAAGAAAGGCGATTCATATCCAGTATATGGAAAGATTTACTGCCCATACGGAATGAGCAACTATACAAGTGATTGGTATCTCACAGTAATAGCATATGATTATGCATACAGCACATCGGAAGCAGTGGCAACACACAGTATGCATTTTGTTGTGCAAGGACCACAAAAACCAGTGGTAAATGTAGCATCTGAATGGTGGATTGAGGCATCATTGCTCTTTGCACTTGCAGTGATAGGCGTAGCAACAGTGAAATACGGAAGCAAATTTGCATTTAAGTGAATAAAATGCAACAAGTAACACAAAAACATGGGATTAAAATAAGTGCAATGAAATTGATACTGCTATTAGTTCTATTCATCTACATAGTTAGCCCCATAGACCTGCTTTCTCTAAACCCAGTAGATGATATATTTGCAGTGATAATCATCTTACTTATACTATTCCCGATAGTTGGCATAACAGGGGGATAAAATGAAAATGAAAGAACTCATGAAAAAGGCGATGAAACTAATAGTGCTATTGATAGCATTAATCTACATAGTTAGCCCAATAGACCTCCTCCCCGCTAATCCTTTAGATGACATAATTGTTGGATTGATTGCATTCCTGATGGTATTCGGTGAATTCGATTTAGGAAACAAACTGCTTGGTGCAATGGAAACAAAAAAAGCATTGAGAAAGTAATTAACAGGTGATTGAAATGCCTATAAAAGACATGTTGGAAAGGTTAATTGACTATATAGCATTCTTTTTCCTATTTGACGGTATCATTACTGGTGTTTTTACTCTACTCAACATATTATTTACTGGTTTTTCAAATATATTTGGACAATATACAAATC
>CAZNGK010000001.1:32275-35305 GCA_964572575.1 uncultured Thermoplasmatales archaeon
CTACTCAACATATTATTTACTGGTTTTTCAAATATATTTGGACAATATACAAATCTATTTGGATACTATCCATCATCAATATATATATTGATACTCAACATAGTGGTTGCCATATCATCAATACTTGTGGGGATAGGATTAATGTCAAAATCACACATAGCAAGAATAGGTGCGATAGTTCTCTCAATATTTTACCTGATAGATATACCTTTTGGCACAGTAACAGGCAGTATAATAATAACAATAATGATAATTCCATATTCAAATTCCATATTCGGTCATAAATTCATTGAAAAGAATATACCTTACAGAGTGATTGGAGTGCTTATAGTTTTCATATCATTCTTTACCTTCGCATACCTTTCTGGATATGCAGAAGATATAACAACAACAATGTCAATAGAGATGTTCGGTTATCCACAGAGTAACATAAATCCTATGGAAAAAATAAAACTTGATAATTTGATGGGGGAAAAAGATGTCATAATAGAACTCACTGCACCTGTTGGAACTTATGCCATACAACAGCAAAATGAAGTATATCCGATGATAGAAAGTTATGGTGGAAGAATAATAAGCAGTTATCATCTTGCATTTAATGGATTCAGAGTTAAAATAGATGGTCAGAAACTTGTGGATATTGCTAAAAATCCTTATGTAAAATCAATATATGAAAACGGAGTTGTTAAATTATATGGTGCTGATGACAATCCAGATTTCATTTATTGCCTTAATAGATGTAATGATCTTTTAAATACAGAATGGCTATGGTCTAATGGATATACTGGAAAGGGAGTTGTTGTGGCAGTTATAGATAGTGGGATAAATGAAGATATGGAGTGGTTGCAGAGAAATGGCAGTAGTGTTGTCATAGCATCATATGAACTTTATGGAGATTGGGTTCATTGGCATGGCACAACTGTTGGATGTTGTATAGCAAGCCAGCACCCAACATATAAAGGAGTTGCACCTGATTCAAATTTGATTGATGTTGAAGTTTTCACATTAAACGATAACGGAGAGCCAGTTGCATATGATAGCGATATATTGTGGGGATATGAAAAAGTTGCAGAATTTAAAGAGCAACATCCAGAATATTATGTTATTGCTTCATGTTCATTTGGAGTTCCATCCGATGTTGTCGGGGATACATGGAGCAATCCAGTTCCCATAAGTAAGGGTGCTAACAACCTTGCATTAAAATATGATATTCCTGTTATTGCATCTGCTGGAAATGAAGGTCATCTTGGTTTTCATATTTCAACACCAGCATCAGCACAATATGTGCTTGGAGTGGGTGCAGTTGATAAAAACCTGCATTATGCATACTTCAGTAGCCCTGGTCCTACTTTAGATGGTCATAGAAAGCCAGATGTGAGCAATGTTGGAGTGGATGTAATGACTTTTGATGATGATGGAAAATTAGTTATGGTGTCTGGAACATCATTTTCATGCCCGCTAACCTCTGGAATACTTGCAGATATTGTAAGCAAAAATAAGGATAAGGGATATACGGTTACTGATTACTACAATGCATTAAGATATGGTGCAAAAGACATTGGAGATGTGGGATTTGATTACAAAACTGGATATGGATTTGTGGATGGAGTGAAATCTTCACAGATTGTTGGAAAAATAACTCCAAGAAAAGTATTCTCAACAATATCATTCATGAGTATCTTTGTTGGTGTGGGAATAGTATTTTATCCAGAATGGGGAGGAAAAAGGAAATGGCTAAAGTAGTTACAAGTTTAGCCATAGGTTCAATATGCCTGCTGTTACTCTATTTTATTGCAGGAGTTAATGAAACAATAGAATGGTTCAGATTTGTATTGCTTGGATCTCTACTTTCATTGTTTTTCTTTTCGCCAATATATGCACTGATAAATAGTAAATTTGATTATGAAAAGGATGGTTTTATACTAATGATAGGGATAGTTTATGCAATCTTCTATATATTCATAACTGGATCGACATTAGAGGAATTTACAATTGCTTTCCTGCAATCAATATTTACAGTTACAATAGTTTCACTATTTATAATAAAAATAAAAGATGCAGTGGAGGAGAGATTATGAATAATGTGTTGTTACCAATTGAGATGAGAAAAAAAGAAATCCATATTAAAAATCCTTGGTCAGAATATCTAACATTAACAGTGATAGGTGTGTTTTTATTCTTCATGCTTTTAATAGTTTTCATAATGATGATTACAGTTCCTATATCAAATGACTTCAGCAATAGGGATTATTACTACATTTCAGAAGTATGTGGATACAGTATGCATCCCACAATTTCAAATGGAGATTATGTTGTTATTGTTGATAATGAGCATCCAAGTTTCAATATAAAGAACGGAGATATTGTGGTGTATTATAACCATGATCTGGATATATACATCGCACATAGAATCATATATTCATATACTGCAAATGGAATGGAATATTTCATAACAAAGGGAGATAATAATAACTACTATGACGATTCGATAACATATAACCAAATTGAGGGAAAGGTTGTGCATGTGATAAAGAGCGATTTTGAAAAGTGGTGCTATGAAGCATGGCTTAATTTGTTAAATTGGTGGTAGAATAGAAAAAAATATTAATAAAGATAAAATATATATAGAGGGATGAAAATGAATGAGAATAAGCGTAAGTTTATTGCTGGGCTTGTGAGCGGGCTAATTGTGTTTGGTGCTTTAACATTCTATGCAATAGAAACGAGAGCAGTAAATCCAAGCATAGTATATGCATCCCCATCTAATGGTGCTACATTTGTTGATGTGTGGCGTGGGCATGGTGTAAATATCACAGTTAATGTTTCCGATGCTGATGGAGATTTAAATCAGGTTGTTTTGAAATGGAATAACAGTGGAACTTGGGCAACATTTTACGATAGTGGTGCATTAGGCGGAGTTAGTTATCATAATGTTACTGTTTTGAACTCAAACTTTACTGGCTCATGGACTACATATGAATATCAGATTTGTGCATATGATACAACATGGACAAATACCACATATTCATT
>CAZNGK010000002.1:0-30070 GCA_964572575.1 uncultured Thermoplasmatales archaeon
AGCTCGAGAGAAATTTTTTAAAGAAGCACTGCATTTCATCCACATGATAACAGGAAATGAATCTAAGCCAATGGTTGCAAATTTTTTAGGAGAAAAAGCCAAAGAAATAATGAAGAAGGATGAAAAATATATTGCTACAACAACAAAAGCATCTCCTGCAGTTGTGAAAGAAGCAAAAGGAATTGTTTTTGAAGACGTTGATGGGAACATATTTTTTGATTTCACTTCAGGTGTAGGGGTAGTTAACGTGGGTCACAGTCATCCAAAGATAGTGGAGGCGATAAAAAAGCAAGCTGAAAAATTTATGCATTTTGCTGGCACAGATTTTTATTACAGCATACAGGCCGATTTAGCACAAAAATTATGCGAGATCACTCCGGGAAACCATGATAAAAAAGTTTATTTTGGCAATAGCGGAGCAGAAGCTGTAGAGGCGGCAATAAAAATGGCAAGATGGAGCACCGGCAAGAAATTTTTCATTTCATTTATAGGGGCATTTCATGGAAGAACAATGGGCGCTTTAGCTCTGACTGCAAGCAAAAAAGTGCACAAACAAAAATTTTTCCCATGGATGCCTGGCGTTGTCCACATTCCATATCCAAATCCCTATCGCAATCCATTTGGAATAGATGGATATGAAGAGCCTGATGAATTAACGAAAGCAGTCATAAATTATATTGAATATATCTTTCGCCATTTTCTGCCAAGTGATGAAGTTGCAGCAATATTTGTTGAGCCAATACAGGGAGAAGGGGGATACATTGTGCCACCAAGCAACTTCTTTAAGGAGTTGAAAAAACTTACAGATGAAAATGATATACTGCTTATTGATGATGAAATTCAAGCTGGATTTGGTAGAACTGGAAAAATGTGGGCAATTGAACATTTTGGTATAATTCCATCGGTAATTACTACAGCAAAAGCGCTTGCCTCAGGATTGCCTCTTTCAGCTTGCATTTATCCTGTTTCTCATGACTTTAAAGTTAAGGGGGCGCATTCCACAACATTTGGTGGAAATCCGCTGGCTTGTGCATCATCTCTTGCTACCATTGAGGCATTGCAAAGCGGGCTTATAGAGAATGCTGAAAAACAGGGTAAATTAATGACCAAAAGGCTTAAGGAAATGGAAGAAAAATATGAAATTGTTGGAGATGCTCGAGGCATTGGGCTTATGCAGGCTACAGAAATAGTAAAGAGTAAAGAAACAAAAGAGATATTTCCCAAGGCAAGAGATGAAATTGTAGAAAGAGCTTTCAAAAAGGGTCTTCTTTTACTTGGGTGCGGAGAATCTGCCATAAGATACATTCCTCCATTATGTATAAATGAAGAACAGCTAAACAGCGCAATGGATATTATGGAGGAGGTAATAGGAGAGGTTGAAAAGAATATGTAGGCAAAAATTATAAAAGGACTGGTATTCCTTCTTTTATCTCATATTCTTTTTTACATTTTTTACAGGTTAGTGCGCCTTCTATTATCTCATCATCTTTTTCTTTTTGAATGTTAATCTCAAGTTCTCCATGACAAAAAGGACAGCATAATATGCTCAAATGTTCTTTCTTCATGTTTTTAAATATAGATTGCATATTTTAAATATGCGCATTGCAATAAAAATAGGCTATGATGGAACAAGATTCTATGGATTTGCGAAACAGCCAGATAGGAGAACAGTTGAAGGAGAAATAATAGAAAGGCTTAAAAAAACAAAGGTTCTCAATGGAAAAATCCAATATGCTGCAAGGACAGATAGAGGTGTGAGTGCATTTGGTAATGTCATAGCTTTCAACTGTAAAGGAAATGCAATAAAAGTGCTGGAAAATATACAGGACATATGGCTTGTAGGGTACGCTGAAGTAGAGGAAGGATTTAATCCAAGATATTGCAGAAAAAAAATTTACAGATATTATCTTTATAATGAAAATTATGATTTGGGTAAAATAAGGGAGGCAATAAAACTTTTTGAAGGGGAGCATGATTTTTCCTATTTTGCAAGAAAGGATGGCAGAAATCCAGTAATGAAAATAGATAAAATTACTATGAAAGAAAAAGAAATATTAAAATTTGATTTTGAAGGAAAATATTTTTTATGGAATCAGATAAGAAGAATTATGGCGGCAATTATTAAAGCAGGAAGAGGAGAGGCAAGCAAAGAAGAGATCAAAAAAACCCTTGAGAAAAAGGAGAGAATAAATTTTGGACTTGCTCCTGCCGAAAACCTTGTTTTGATTGATGTGAAATATGATTTCAAGTTCATTCCTCTTTATCCAAAAAATCTGGCAATAAAGAGAGAAATTTTTAAAGATTTCCCAAAAATTAAGGGTGAATAATTTATTTTTAAAATTATTTATAAAATGTATGATAAATCTTCTTTGGCAAATTTCTTCGCTTCCTTACCAAATCGAGGAATTAGTTCAATCATCGAAATAAATAAATATCCTTTTACGTATTCATAGTAAAGGTGATTTAATGAGATGGGGGAAAAAGTTAGTTGTTCTGGCTGTAATATCGCTTTTGGCTGCTTTTCCAGTAGTAGCAAATGCCGGATATGAAGGGAAGAGAGTACCAGTTACTGTGCGCGTGATACATCCAATGAAAAGTTTTGAAATGACAACAGAAATATCAGAATTAGATGCAAAAGAAATCAGTGAAAAAATTGGCGAGGCACAGCAGGCTTTAGAAATAATATGCGACGATTCCTCAAGTGACGATGAGAAAAATACAGCAAGAGAGGTGCTGGAGGCATTTATTAATCATCTTGTGGAGCTTGGCATACTACCAGCGAGCTTCGTAACAAACTTTCTTGTTAATTTCCTGAGCCCAAAGATGGACTTCATCTTACCAATAATAAGCTTTGGAAGAGGATTTTCATTTATTCCATTGTATCCTGGAGAAGCATTCATAGGCTTTATGTTCCGTCCAATTATAGTTCAATATTTCCTGCTCGGCTATACAGCTTCATTGAACGTAAATCTTTTGCCACCACGTATTGAATACTGGGATATGGTCGGTACACATACTCTGATAATCTTGGGTTTTGTCGGAATATACATAGATTTGGGCAAAATTGGCTATGGTATACCAAAAGTTCAATTTATAATGGGAGAAGCACTTCTTGCAGGCGGATTGGACTGGTTCTAATCCCCCTTTTTTCATTCTATTTTTGAACCATAATCTTTTAAAATAAAATTTAGATTAATTTTTGATTTTATGAATTTAAAGCCGTGGATAATGCTTGTGAGACCATTCACTCTCATTGCCCCATTTATGGCAGTATTTTTTGGAGTAATTCTACAGCTTTCTGCATATGATGAATTGGATATATTCTGGAACAATTTTGCGATCATTTTATTTGCCTCGCTTGCTCTTTCTGCTGCACAGGCTGTTGGACAAATAATGAACCAAATTGAGGATGTGGAAATAGACAGGGCAAATGGAAAGGGATATCGTCCAATTGCAAGTGGAGAAATAAGTATTGAAAAAGCACAGGTTATAGCATGGCTCCTTGCAATATTTGCAATTTTAGTTGGCTTTTCAATTAATATTTCCTATGGATTTTTCATGGTCCTCTTCTTAATGGCAGGCATACTTTATAATATTGAACCATTCAGATTGAAAAGGAGATTATGGCTAAACACTGCTTCACTTGCGATTTCAAGAGGTCTATTTCCCCTGCCAGCAGCGTGGAGCATATTTGGCAATGCATTTGATAAAACTCCATGGCTTATTGGAAGCATAATGGGAATATGGGTGCTTGCATGGCAGAATACAAAAGATTTCAATGATGTAGAAGGAGATAAAAAATATGGAGTCATGACACCTGCAGTCTATCATGGATTGAAAAAATTATCTTTGATTATTGCCCTTCTTTCTTTTTTGAGTTTTGCCCTACTTGCATTTTATCTGCAGACTGGCTTGCTTTCCTCCAAAATGGCGACTCTCTTTCTTCTGAGTATTCCAACTCTCTGGATGCTCCATAAATTATTCAAAATGGATTTCTCTGCAATTACCTTAGAAAACAATGAATTATGGGCTACTTTTTATTTAACTCTGGCAGGATTTTACATTATAGCTGCTGCAACATATCTTATACAACCTTATGTAACTCTATTCGGCTAAATCTTTTGCCATATATACACCATAATCTCTGTAGCCAATCTTTCTGTAATATTCCTTTGCCCCTACACCACTTAAAACAAACATTTTCTCTTTCCTAAATTTTATTGCTATCTCTTCTGCTTTCTTCATAAGGATTTTTCCATAACCTTTATGTTGCCATTTTGCAGCATCCTTCTTCCCAATTTCCACCATAGGACCATGAACTTTCAACTCTCTTACAATTGCAACATTTTCATCTTCAACCCAGTGTTTGAAAGGAATTCTTAGCCTGCAATATGCAATAATTACATCATTTTCTCTGTCTTCAATTGAAAGAAAAATTTCTCTTCCCCCACTTGCCAGATAATCTCTCCTCATTAACTCTCCCTCTCCTTTCTTCCCTTCCTTCCACCATCTATGCCCTATTTCCCTGCATCTTATGCATCTGCACTCCCATCCCTTTTTCTTCATATTCTCCTGAACCATTTCTCTTAAATTACTCTTCTTTATCCCTTCTTCAATTAGATAAGAAGGTATGTCTCTCTCTATACGCTGAATTCTAACCCACTCTGGTACATATTTTTTCATCTCCGAAATAATTTCTATTGCTTCCTCCTCTTTCAAAGGAGTATATTCTCCCTTTTTCCATTTTTCATAAAGCATAGATGGCTTTACAACTAAGGTCGGATAAATCTTGAGCATATCTGGCATGAATCTTTCATCTGTGAAAATTTTTCTGAAACATTCAACATCTTTTTCGTAATTGCTTCCGGGCAATCCGGGCATGATATGATAGCAAACTTTGAAGCCAGCATCCTTTAAAATTTTCGTAGCTTCAATGGTATCCACAACAGTATGTCCTCTGCCCATCTCATATAGCACTTCATCATCCAGAATTTGCACTCCAAGTTCAACACGCGTGGCACCAAAGTTTAGCATCCTTTCAACATGATGGAGCCGGCACCAATCCGGGCGGGTTTCTATAGTTAGTCCTATGCATCTGTGCATAGCTTTTTCATTTATTTTTTTGGCTCCTTCAAGTGCTCTTGCTTCCATACCATTCATTGCGTCATAACATCTTTTTACAAACCATTCCTGATAATAGAAATCTCTTGCTGGAAAAGTGCCCCCCATTATAATCAAATCTATTTTATCTACAGAATGGCCTATTGCTTTAAGCTGTTTTATCCTTTCCTTAGTTTGCAGATATGGATCAAATTTATTTCTGGCTGCCCTCAACGAAGCTGGTTCTTTTCCTGTATAACTCTGTGCACTGTAAGGTGGACCGCCTGGACATGGAATGCATTTTCCATGAGGGCATGGATGTGGAGACGTCATCACTGCAACAATTGCAACTCCAGAAATGGTTCTCACTGGCTTTCTCATCAAAATAGCTCTTACACTTTCTTTTTCACTTTCTTCTATTACATCTAATATTTCAGAATTTGAAGGAACACGAACAAGATTATATTCAGAGGCTAAGGATTTTTTATACTTAAGTAAATCCTCTTTATTTTTTATCTCTCCTTTTTTTATTCCTTCAATAATTTTTTCAGCAATTTCATGTATATGCAACGTTGAAATCGTCATTATTTTTATTCAAATATTTTTTTATTATATTTTCTCCTTCATCAATAAAAGTTTCTTTCAATCTGTTCATACACCCTCTCAGCTCTTCATCCTCAATTTTCATTTCCTTATAAATTCTGCTTATTAATTTAACCAAATCTGCAAATATTGGAAACATTGATTCCTGTGTTTCATATATTTCTTCAAGCATGGCTTCATTATATCTCAAAAATTCTTCCAAATCCTCAAGTCTTTGTTTTATCTCATCTCTTCTCTCTTTTTTCATTTTTTCACCCTGTTTTTTTGACATTGATTTTGACATTACAAAACCAATATAAAAACCTACTTAAAATTTTGCATCTCTCTTTCTCATAATGAAATTATCAAAAATCAAGTTAAGCAATTTGATGAAATACTTCTCCAAAAGTGAGGCATGAATGCAGAAAATTTGTGGAATACTCTTTTGACTATTTACTTTATATTTTAATTGTTTTCCTTTAAGAATAACAAAACAATTCATTTTTTAAGAATAACAAAACAATGCATTTCCATTCAACCCCTGACAGCTTCACCCTTATAAATAAAAAACCATAAATATTGAAAACAAATTTTTTACAGGATATAGTGAAATATGATGCCATCATAATTGGTGCAGGCCCCGCAGGAGGAATGGCATCTTATATCTTAACAGAAAAAGGATTTTCTGTGTTAATTCTTGAGAAAAAGAAAGAGGTTGGGATGCCCGTCCAGTGTGGAGAAGCAATCACACAATTTAGTTTGAAAAATGTTGGTCTTTTATTGGATGATTCATGGATAAAATGGAAAGTAAAGGGGATAAAGATAATTTTGCCCCAAAATATGTATTTTTACTCTGCAGAGCCGGGTATGGCAATCGATAGGTATCTTTTTGACAAATGGCTCATTAAAAAATCAGTTGAGAGTGGGGCAGAGCTCGTAACCAATGCCAAAGTAACTAATATAAAAGGGAGAGCAGGTGAATGGAATGTAAAGGGTGGAGATAGAGATTATGAAGGAAAAATAATAATTGGAGCAGATGGTCCTTTATCATGGGTGGCAAAGCATTTCAATTTATTTATAGGAGGAAAATATCTCAGAGCGTATCAGTATAAATTTGATGCAGAATTCATTGATTATCCAGAAAGAGAATGGTTTGTGATGTACTGGCTCACCCTTTTCAAAGGATGGTATGGATGGGTATTCCCCAGAGGAGATGAATACAGTGTTGGTGTTGTATCAATGAATGCAAACAAATATTTACTACAGAAATTCTGTAACTATATCGGCATATCTCCCAAAAAAAGAAAATCTATCACTGCTGGCCTCATACCATTCAATTTCTCTTTTAAAAGCCGTGCAATAGATGGAATAATGATTGTGGGTGATGCAGCAGGAACAACAAATCCGGTTACATGTGGAGGCATACATGCGGCGCTCGCCAGCGGAAAACTCGCAGGCGAGGTGGCAGTGAAATGTCTGGAGGAAAATGATTATTCTTTAACGAAACAATATGATGTTATGATTAAAAAAACTCCTTACCTAGATAAAAGGCAGATGATGACTGCAAAATATTTTCAGCAATGGGGGGAGAATGAACGACTGTTCTTGGGAAAAATAATGCATGGAAAATCGTTGGATGAGGTCACCCTCTTCAAATGTTTCATTGCTGCGCTCAATCATCCAAAATTTTTATTTAGGGCAAGAGAAATGCTTATTGTCAGAAAAACGATGTTAATTAACAAGAAATATGGATGGTGATATATGGCTTCCAAATTCTCTGCATTTCTAACAATAAGTAGGGCAAATATACAGGTTGCGACCATACCTCATGCCCTCATAGGCATTTCGCTGGCAGCAAATGATATCGAAGATATACTAACAATATTTACTCTTTTGTATGTTTTCTTGTGCGTTCTTCTCATTACTTTTGCCTCAAACATTAACTGTCTGTATGATAGAGATGTGGACAGACATTACAAAATTCATTTATATAAAGCAACTGAATTGCTTGGATTGCAAACTGTGAAATACATCCTTGCTGTAGAAATGATTGTAGCGCTTATCATAACTCTATTTTTTTATATAAACGGCTATTTTATTACATCAATTCTTTCCTTACTTGGCATTGGCATTGGTATAATTTATTCAGCTATTCCTCCTCGTGTGAAAGCCTGTGGCATTTTCAGTCCATTTCCAGTCCTTTTTGGTTTATACATGCTTCCCATATTGGGGGGATGGTTTTTGATAAAAGATGTGGTAAATTTTTACTTCATTATCTTCCTCATTGGATATGCTTTTATGAACGAGGGCTTTGTCCTCATTAATACATGCGAGGACTATGCTGAAGATAAAATAGAAGGAATTAGCACATGGGCACATGTTTTTGGGTTGCGCCGCACGCTCCACATATCTTTTGCTTTTGCTTTAACTGGCATCCTATGCCTCCCTATCATAGTTAAAAAAGTATTGCCTTTCGTAGACATCTGGAGTATGGTGTCCCTTTTATTTACTATTCTTTTCATAATTTTTCTTGTAGTTTCTGCCAGGGACATATATAATGCATCAAAAGGAGATGTAGAGAGATCTGTCAAAATATATGCCAAAAAAATGCCTATCTGGTTTATGTCAACCCGTTACCCTCTTTTTCTTAGCATTTTCCTCACCTTATTTTGACAGCGTTAAATTATTGAAAACCATCTCAGCAGGGCATATATAAGTACAAAAAAATAGAAGGGGAATGTTGACCACATTCGTCTAATTTTTCTGAAGGAAAGAATGGCGAATATTCCAGAAATTATGAATATTAAGGCGTCAATGAAAGCGTGGAAAAGTAATAGTGGCGAGAGGAATGCAATGGCAAGAAGTGCGGAAACTATGTTGATGCCCCTATCTATGCCATAGATAGTGAATATATTTCTAACACCTTCTTTTTTATCGCCATAGTAGTCGTCTATATCTTTTGTCATTCCTCCTATGGATAACGTAATGAAAATGAGGAGACTCACTATATAAATTTTCTCTGATATAGCAGGAAATACTTTAATAATTGATTGATCAGCCACAATATAGGAAGGTGTTAGACAGCCCATGAGAAAGGCAATGGAAGAGCCTGCCCCTATAAACAGTGGTGAAAAAGGATAATCTCTTAACCTGAGAGGAGGCACTGAGTAAATTGTTGCGAGAAAAAGGAAAAGCAAGGCAAGTAAGAAATGCCACAGGCTCAAGATAGCTGATAGTGCTATTCCTATAAAAGCTAATATAAAAGCAATTTTTCTGGCAGTTTTTGGAGAAATGTACCCCTGCACCAATAATCTATCCTTTTTTGTCACTTTATCTATTTCAACATCATACACATTATTTATCATTACTGCATATTGCCATATAAACATGACGGAAAAAATCGCCAATCCAAGCATACCAACATTTCCCACCTGTGAATAATCCATCAAATTTCCTACATCTATGCTCACATGACCAACAATAAAAACGCCAATAAGCGTCATAACTGCAAAATGAAGAGTGCGAAGCAATCCAATGCTTTTAATGATACTAATGAATAACTGTTTTTTAATTACGATTGCAATTAATAATAGAAAAATAATGGAGAGGACAATATACCTCAATAAAAAAACTGGCTGACAAAGTACTCCTTTTTCCCATGAATTTAGCAATGGATTAACAGTTGGTGTTGAAACATATATAATGAGAAAATTTAGAAAAATTAGATTTCCAATAGCTCTGATAGCAGAGTTGGTTTTAATGAATACATATAATGTTGTAGATATTAAAATGAGAATGATTTCAATCATTAGGCCGTATCCTGCCACTTCTGGAAAAATTTTATTGTATAAAAAGAAGATACCATAAAGGAATTTCTCTTTTGGTATATAGGTATAAGTTGAATAATGAAAAATGAAATGATCTACTAAAGGAGGAAAAAGCACAATAATGAATCCAAATGCAGATAGATTGGCAATTTTCATAATTTTCTCTTTCGCAAATAGTTTAAGAGATAGAATGCCAGTCAGAAAAACACAGATATAGAAGCTTACCGTATGTGCATATTGTATCAGATGGTAATGATAACCAAAAAGATTTACTTCAGTCCACATTCTAACAGTTCCGAGAAATAGAATCCAAAAGAATATTGTAATCACACCAAGTCTTTCTTTTTCTAAAAAAGCAATAAAATTTTTGATACCCCGCAATGATAAACTCATTATTGTAATAATGTGTTTACTTAAAATATTTTATTCAGTAAGGTCAAAGTTCAGAGAGTATTTAAGGAGATTTTTGCATAATATATATAATGATATATAATAGAGTTCATTTCCTTCAAGCTTTACTTTTAGCTTTTACTCAACTTTTACTCCTAAAAATATTTCATTTCATTTGGTGCATGAATTTGGGATATACACCAATTGCTGGGCAATATATTTATTTACTGTAATATTTCACATTATGCTTCCTACAATGGATGATTTTGATTTTAGAGGGAAGACGGTTATTATTAGAGTGGACATAAATTCTCCTTTAGATCCAAAAACTCTAAAAATTTTAGATAACTGGAGGATAAAAAGAATTGTTCCAACACTTAAAGAGCTGAAGGAAAAGGAAGCAAAGCAGATAATTCTTGCTCATCAGGGCAGACCCGGGAAATGGGATTTTACAAGTTTGGAGCAACATGCAGAGGAGCTGGAAAAAGTGCTTGGAGAGAAAATAAATTTTGTTGATGATGTATATGGGGAGAAAGCAATTCAGTCAATAAAAAATATGGACAAGGGAGAAATTTTGCTTTTGGACAATGTCAGGAAATGTAGCGAAGAAATGGAGAAAAAATCTGCAGAAGAACATTCAAATGCACAGATGGTGCAAAAACTTTCGCCATTTGCCGATGCATTTGTTAATGACGCATTTGCCGCCGCCCATCGTGCTCAATGCTCTCTAATCGGTTTCATACCGATATTGCCATCTTTTGCCGGAAGATTGCTGCAAGAAGAAGTGGAGATGGTGCAAAAACTTCTGCATCAAGCAGAGAGGCCGCGCCTCTTCATCTTTGGAGGAGCCAAATATCAGAATGCAATGGAAGTAATGGGTAGTCTACTTGAAAAAGGGATTGCAGATAAAATAATTGCTGGAGGTATGCCTGGAAATGCATTTCTTGCAGTGCTAGGAAAAATGGATATGGAAGTTGAGCCAGCAGTCAAAGAGCTATGGCAAAAGCATAAAGAAAAAATTATAACGCCCGTTGACACCATTGATGGAAAAGATATAGGGAATGAAAGCATAAAACTATTTAAGGAAGAAATTGAAAAAGCATCTTCAATTTTCATTTCTGGACCAATGGGCATGTTCGAGGAGGAAGCATACAAAAGAGGAACAGAGGAAATTCTGCAAGCCATTGCAAGCTCACCAGCTTTTTCAATGGCAGGCGGCGGGCATACTGCTGCAGCCATCAGGATGCTTGGGCTGGAAAAAGATTTCTCTTATATATCCACTGGTGGTGGGGCTTTGGAGAAGTTTTTAATGGGAAAAAGTTTGCCAGTTATAGATGCATTGATAAAATTTAAAAGAGTGTAGGTCATTACCTTTACATGAGCAATATAGTTCATGTTGTTGGAACTGGCACTATTGGAGAGCCATTGGTGGGCTTATTGTGTGACTTAAGAAATGAATTGGGCATCGATGAAGTGACTTTCTATAAACATAGTCCTGTTTTAACAGATAGACCAAAAGTAAGGGGTTTGCTTAAAAGAGGAGGAGTTTTGGTTGTGAGAGAAGATAAAGTTAATGAATTTAGAGAGCTTGGACTCGAGCCAACATATACTGCTGAGGAGGCAATTGAAAGGGCAGGCGTTGTCATAGATTGTTCTCCAAAAGGATATGGACTGGAAAACAAGGAAAAATATTACAAGAAATACGAAGATAAGGTTAAAGCATTTCTTGCTCAAGGTTCAGAATTTGGTTTTGGCAAGCCATATGCTGTCGGAATAAATGATGAAGCGCTGAAAGGAGATAAATATATTCAGATTGTGAGCTGTAATACTCATAATATAGCGGTGGCAATAAAATGCGTTGCTCTGGAAGGAGGAAATGACAACCTTGTTTCTGGAAGATTTGTCTGTATAAGGAGAGCAAGCGATATATCTCAGGATTCAAAATTTATTCCGTCTCCATATGTGAATGAACATAAAGATGAGAAATTTGGTACACATCATGCAAGAGACGTTTGGCATTTGTATAAAACGCTTGGCTTAGATTTAGATGTCTTCTCATCTGCTTTGAAAATAAATACACAATACATGCATTCAATATGGTTCGATATAAGGGTGAAGAGAGAAACAAGTGATGAGGAAATTAAGCAGAGGTTTATTGAGAATCCGAGAGTGGCAATTACTTATAAAAAGCTATCCAATCTTGTATTTTCTTTTGGAAGAGACCATGGACATTATGGGAGAATATTGAATCAGACAGTAGTTGTGTTGCCAACTATAAGAGTGAAAGATAGAAGAGAAGTTTTTGGCTTCTGCTTTACGCCTCAAGATGGGAATTCTTTGCTGAGCAGTGTTTCAGCAGTAGTTCATATATTGCATCCTGAAGAATATGAAGAGAGGATGAGAGTTTTATCCCCATTCCTCTTTAGTGAGGTATAAATGAAAGAAGAATGGAAAGATAAAATAGTTGAATGGTTAAAAGAAGAGAAACCTTCTGGTAAATTCATTGATGAACACTGGGAAGTGAAAATAAATGATGATGTAGTTATTGCAGAAAGCGTGAAACAGCCAGTGAAAATAGGTTTTCTTTTTCAGGATAACTTTGTAAGGCTTTTCATTACAGGAATACTGCCCACTGCAACAATGGAAAACAATGAAAGGCTTAGAATATACCGCTTGCTATTGCTCTGGAATAATAAATGGAACATGGTGAAATTCTCGCTGTCAGGAGATGAAGATGAAATCACCATCGCAGTGGATTTGGATTTGATTTCTCTAAGCAAAGAAGAATTCAATGACGCTCTAACTCTTGCCTTATACGCAATGTATGACATAATCGAAAAATTTGGATTGCAAGACATATACACAAATACGTATATTGACAAAATAGTGAAATTAATTGAAGAAAAAGAAGAAGAGGGAAAGAGTAGAAAAGAAATTGCAGCATATCTTTCTTCTGTCTTCAATGTCGATGAAGATTTAGCAAGAAAAATAGTTGACGAAGTGCTTTCAAAAGAAAAAGACGAGGGAAAAATGAGATATATGTATGGTTAGATATGGGAATGATAACCAAGGCTAACTGGACCTAAACAAAGGCTAACCAAAAATAAACCCCATTCCTTGACTTGCCATGTCCTCGTCTTCAACAAATTTTGCATTTATTTTATCTTTTTCTTCTCCTTCAAGTTTTTTTGCTTTGTCTCCAAGCAATTCTTCCGCCTTCTTTATGGCTTCTTCACTTCCTTCTATTTTTAGGAATATAAGGTCTCCTTCTATTCCAAAGGATTTTGCATCTCTTGTCCAAATGCTTTGTCTGCTTACCAAGTCATCCTTTTTTACTTCCTCAATAACACTTTCGTTTTCTTTTTTCACTTCAAATATTGCGTAGCTCATAATGGGAATATGCTTTTTATTTAAAGAGGTTTTTGCTGTAAAGGCTTAAAAATATTTTCTTCTCGATAGGTGAAAACAAAACAATTATCATAGATGATCTATTTCACCATTCCACTCACCACTCCGAGACAGCTATTGTATATTATATCAATCTTATTTCTGTATTTTTCAATGATTTCCATATTTTCTGAGCCAGGCTGAAGCCACACCACGCTTGCTTTTATTTCAATAGCATCTTTTATTATTTTTTCAATATGAGCTGGGTTTCTAAAGACATCTACAATATCTATTCTTTCTCTTATTTTTAAAAGAGAATCAAGCACTTCTATCCCAAATATTTTTTCACCTTCATACTTTGGATTCACCAAAAAAAGATTATATTTGTCTTTTATTTGTTTTGCAATCTGATAGCTTGCTCTTTGCTCATTTTTTGATATCCCAACTATTGCAATATTTTCAGCATTTTTAGCAATTTCCATTATTCTTTCCTGCTCAGTAATAAGCATGGTATGTATTTACAAGCTATATTATATCGTTTTTGCAATAAGAAATTCCTTCACAGTTTTCCTATTCCTCATATCAAAAATTGATGAATAACTTTATGAGATTTTTAGCCTACTCACCAAGGAAAAAGAATTGAAGCATGGATGCATAGGCATTTCATCATTCAAATTGTTTCTATCATTCTATTATGTAAATGTAAAATAATGAAGAGGATGTTCACCAAAAAATAATGTTGTAAAATTTTACAATGAATCTAAATTTCCTTCGATATCTTTTAATTTTCATTTAAAGTTAAAAATAAGAAAAAGTTAAAATAAGTTAGAAGGCACACCTTGGCACTTTAGTAAGAAATGCAATATATGAAAAACGCTTTAACAAGTCCAACCAGCATGCTGGCTGTAACTCTTTAAATCTAATTATATCTAATCGATTTTCTATAAATACTTATCTACACAATATTTAAAAATACAAAACTATTACATTCATGGGGGCAATAATATGAAGAAGCACAAAAAAGGCTGTAAGGTGAGGTTTTGGGTGAGTGTTTTAATAGTGGCAATAATGCTGACAAGTGGTCTACAGGGAATAGCAAGTGCAAAAAATCCAGAGTATTTTTCTAAGGATGGAATGCATACAATACGACTGAAATTTTCTTTTGAAAAACCAGTTATAGAGAGTATAAGATACGGTGAAACTCTTTATTATACTGTTGATATGGAGGGATTGCCAAAATATGGTGATACAGGAGAACCTGTTTTACCAGTAAAGCCAGTAAATGTTCTATTACCATATGGAACAGAAATGGATGATATAGAGGTAATAGCATCTGATCCCATTCTAATAGGCAAAGGATATCTTGTTGAACCTAGACCAGAACCTGTGATAATAGGTGAAGATCCGGAGCCACCAACTCCAGATGAAGTAATATATGAATCTTCGGAACTTTTCCCTGGCGAGTTATATAGCGTGGTCACTACGCAATACTTCAGAGGATTTCCAATTTTAACCATAAATCTGCATCCAGTTCAGTACTTGCCAAAAACTGGAGAAATATATTATTATGAAAAAATGGTTTTGAATGTAAAAACAAAGGATTCATCTCCAAATGAGTTATATAGAGGACTTGAAAATGATATGAAGATAGTTAAAAAAATGGTTGATAATCCACAGACACTTTTAACATATCCTGGGCCGTATCCACACCATTCTTATGAATATATTATCATAACAAATGAGGCACTTAATGCTACACCCGGTCCATATAACTTCCAGGCACTTAGAGATGCAAAAATTGCAAAAGGCTTGGGAGCGAAAATTGTGACTGTAGAATGGATAAATTCCTCTTTCACTGGAGTGGATTTGCCAGAAAAAATAAGAAATTTCATCCGCTACGCATATCAGAACTGGCACACTGAATATGTGCTCTTAGGAGGAGATGCTGATTTACCAGGTAGCCAGGAATATGGAAATATAGTTCCAGCACGATATTTATTCGTTTCTCCAGATGATGGAAATCCCAATGATTCTTATGCAACTGAAATGCCATCTGACATATATTATGCCTGTTTAGATGGTTCCTTTAATTCAGATGGTGATGCTCTCTGGGGTGAACCACATGATGGCCCAGGTGGTAGTGACGTTGATCTAAGAGCTGAAGTGTATGTGGGAAGAGCTCCCGTAGATAATGCAACAGAAGTGCAAAATTTTGTCAGAAAAACTCTTGCATATGAAAATTCAATTGATGCTTACCTGAATAACGTAACCCTTTTTGCAGAATATCTCGGATTTGGTGGTCCAGTAGAATGGTCCACTGATAATATGGAAATGCTTGCAAATGGCTCAAATGCTCACGGATTTGTTACTGCAGGTGTTCCAGCAGAGCCGCCGGCAGATGGAAGATATAATATATACAAAATATATGAAGAATATTTGCCAGGAGGAGACAATGCTCCATCTGCCAGAATGAATGTCAATCAGATAAACAATGGAACCCACCTCATTTTCCATGATGGTCACGGAAGTGAGGATTGGGTTATGAACATGAGTAAAGATCATTATAGCTATTATGGCTCACCAAATGATTATGCCAACATGACAAATACAAATTATTTCTTTGCATACTCACTTGCCTGTGATCCAGGTGCATTTGACAATGCCGGCCCTGTTCATGGATGGACTGATGATAGCATTGCAGAAGATTTGGTTGTTGGTGAATATGGTGCTTTTGCTGTTGTCATGAATGCCCGTTATGGATGGGGTTACGGATTCAGTACAGATGGGCCAGGAAATGCTTTTGAAAGAGAATTTGTTGATGCCATATTTGGAGAAGGACTAAGAAGCTTAGGGAAGGCAAATCAGGATTCAAAAGAAGATAATCTTTGGCGTCTGAATCAGGATTGTATGAGATGGACATATTATTCTGAGAATTTGCTTGGAGATCCTGAGGTGGAAATCAAGCCACCGGAAGTAAAGGGAAATGATGCAGGTGTTAGAGAGATAAATTATCCTGGCGAACTCACTGGAACTGGCTTGAATATTGTTAATGCAACAATCAGAAATTATGGAACAAATGATTTAACCAATATACCTGTTAATTGCTCAATTTACAGATTAAATCTATATACCTTATTTGACGATGATATGGAATCCGGTGCATCAAAATGGACTGTAGTTGATGGTAATGGAGACGGAGACACATGGACAATTGTTGAGCCAACTGATTCAACGAGATACAGCAGTGCCACACATGCTTTCAAATGTACAGCCGGAGATACCTATAATGCAAATGCAGATGATAGCCTTATATCTCAAGCAATAGATTGTTCTGGCTATGATAGTGTAACTGCTGAATTCTATTTATGGTTCTATGGACAATACAGCGGATGGACAGGTTATCTCGATTATGGAAGCGTTTATCTAAGTGATGATGATGGCTTAACATGGACACTGGTTAAAACAAATCTTACCTATGTCAATTTTGAAGGCAATTTGCCTGGCGTTAGATATAGCTTCCCTGTAGAAGCATATGTAAATCTGACAAGCCAGGTGAGAATTAAATTTACATGGAAGGCAGATAGTTCAACTCAAAATGAAGGAATGTATGTTGATGATGTTAAATTCTATGCATATGAGCCTGTAGCTCTTGTTTTCAGCGACGACGTAACTATCTCTTCACTGCAGGCTGGTGAACTTACTGATGTGGAATTCAGTGCATGGAATGTAACATCTGCAGGATGGTATGGCATAAATGTTTCAACCCGTCTTGCAGGAGATGAATATTCACCAAACAATTATGTTGAACAGATAACATACATTATGGCAAATAATGATGTTGGCGTGAAGATGATTAACTATCCAACTGGTATGAAATGCACAGGAACATATGTAGTAAATGCAACAGTTGAGAATTATGGATTTGCTGATCAAACTGGTGTTGTAGTGAACTGTACCATAAGAAACTCAGCAGATACAATTGTTTTCACTGATGAAACAACTGTCGACATTGCTTCCCTTGAAAAGAAATATGTTGAATTTGCTTCATGGAATGCAAATGTTGAGGATACCTATACAATAAATGTTACTACATTACTTCCAGGAGATGAAGGACCATATAACGATTACAAGGAAGTTACCTTGGTTATAGAAAATATTGATGATGTTGCGACAATGGCAATAAACTATCCGCCAGCCGGCACAATGCTTGGCGGATATTATAGAGTGAATGCCACAGTTAAGAATAATGGAACTACAACGCCAACATTCAATGTGAATTGTACCATAAGAGATTCGACAAATGCTATCGTATATACTCATGAAATCACTGGACTGTCTGTTCCTCCAGGAGAAATGAAGGACGTTGAATTCCCAACCTGGAATGCAACAACAGAGGGCACATATGATATAAATGTTACAACAGTGCTTGCAGGAGATGAAGACCCAACTAATGATTACAAGAATATTACTGTCACCATAAATAATATTGATGACGTGGGAGCAACTGCTATTAACTATCCAACAGGCGTGCAGCCAACAGGAAGCCATATAATCAATGCCACCTTGGAGAACTTCGGTAATATTAATAAGAGCAATGTGCTTACTAATTGTTCTGTTGTAGAAATTATTTCTCCAGTTACATTGCTTTCTGAGGATTTCGAAGGCTATTCACCAATGCAAAAAATATGGCCACCAACTGGCTGGACACTCGTTAATGGAACTGGCAACTACTGGACTTATGGAGATACTCCAAATAGCGGTGATTATAATGCAGAAGTATATGGTTCGGGAGGAAGTAGCGTGGATTGCTGGTTAATAACCAATCTTACCCATGTCCCAGCAACAGATCCAAAAGTTACATTTTATTATAGAGGAGGATATGATGGGTATTACACTGATTACTATGTAGCATTTGAAGTAAATATATCAACAACAGGCACAGATCCATCTGATTTTGCTGGCAACCAAGTATATGATTCAGGCTTGACTTTCTCACCAGATTATAATGACCCATATGTGAAAGTAATAGTGGATCTATCTGCATATGCAGGACAGAATGTGTATATAGGATTCCACTGCTATCAGCAGGATAGTTCTTCATATCCATTGCAAATCGACGATGTGTGGGTTGGAAGCCTTTCAATGGTTGATTTACTTCCAACAGAAAGTTTCTCTCCGACGCCATTCCCACCTGTGGGATGGACAGTTTTGAACGAAGATGGAGATAGCTATCAGTGGGAGGCATATTCTACAGCCAGCGCTCATAGTGGTAGTTATGTAGCAAGAGTCCATTATAATTATGCTGGATGTGATGACTGGCTCATTACACCTCAAATAACAGTTCCATCAGGAGGAACATTCTCATTCTGGGCAAAATCATATTCTTCCTACTATTTAGAGGACTTTGAAGTTCGCTTATCCACAACAGGCACAAGCCCATCTGATTTCACCGTATTACTTGATTCAGTTACAGATACTCCATACAGCTGGACACAATATTCATATGATTTATCCTCTTACGTGGGTCAGAGTGTATATCTCGCAGTAAGATGTGTATCTGTCAATGAATACTATCTATATGTAGATGATTTCACACTTCCAGATGGAACAACTGAAGGATTTGAGAAAATATTCCCACCATCAGGGTGGACTGCAGATAGCGATTGGCAACAGGGAACTGGACATGATGGAGGAACTGCATATATTGAAGAAGCTTCCAGTGTGGAGCAGAATCAGTGGCTTATTACGCCTACAATAGATTGCACTGGAATGAGCGATGTACATCTCACTTTCTGGTATAATTTCTATAATAGCACTTACAGTGGAGATTCATATGGAGAAATCTACGTAAGCAATGATGATGGAACAACATGGAATTTGGCTGATAGAATTTCTCCAGCTGGCACTGAAACAGGAGATAAGGATTTGGACATATCTTCTTGGGCAGATAATGAGCCTCAGGTTAAAGTAGGTTTCAGATTCTACAGCACAAGTGGAACATCTGCATATGATTACTGGCATGTAGATGATGTATGGGTGGGTGCTAAAAGCTCAACAGAAACATGGAGCGAGGGCTTTGAAGAAATAATTCCAGAGTCGGGATGGCCACCTTCGGGCTGGAGCATTGATATCGTTTCTGGAACAGATGTAGATAATAACTGGACGATATCAGATGGAACGGGAACACATCCATCTGGAGTAACTCCATTTGGAGATTATATGGCTCAGTACAATGCTTATTCTATATCCAGTGGAAATAGTGCAAGGTTATACACGCCAGCCATTAACTTTGCAACATCAACAAATCATAGGATGACGTTCTATATGTATCATAGTGATGATGGTTCATGGTATGATGATAAATTGGTTATACAGGTATCCTTGGATGGTTCAACATGGACAAATGTTACAGAATTTATGAGATATGATTCAACAGATCCGGGATGGGTCCAGCACCTTGTTGACTTATCTGCTTATGATGGAGAGCCCACAGTTTACATAGGCTTCTTGGGAGTAAGCGACTATGGATATAGCATTTATATAGACAATATTGAAATCGGATACGGAGGAATAAATCTGCTCTTCAGCGAGGAAAAAACATTTGATATACCTGCATACTCAACCATATATGCAGAATTTGGACCATGGAATATTGCTACTGAGGGCAACTACACAATATATGTAACAACTTTAATGCCCGGAGATGAAGATGATACAAATAATCAAACTCAAACTACGGTATGGATAAATGATATCTATGATGTAGGAGCAACATCAATTAACTATCCCATGCACGGGCAGACATATCCAATGGGAAGTTATGCTGTAAATGCAACTTTCGAGAACTTCGGAAATGTTAATTTGGCAAATGTTCCTGTTAATTTATCAATATACAAGCAACTTGGAGGAGGAGTTTTGCTTACAGAAGGCTTTGAAGGTGGAAGCATACCAGCAGACTGGACTGTAATAAATGCAGATGGAGATAGCTATCAATGGGAGGCATATTCTACAGCCAGCGCTCATGGCGGTAGTTATGTAGCAAGAGTCCATTATAATTATGCTGGATGTGATGACTGGCTCATTACACCTCAACTTTCAATTCCAGCTGGAGCAACAACATTCTCATTCTGGGCAAAATCATATTCTTCCTATTACTTAGAGGACTTTGAAGTTCGCTTATCCACAACAGGCACGAGCCCATCTGATTTCACCACGGTATTAGATACAGTATATAGTACTCCATATGACTGGACACAATATTCATATGATTTGTCAGCATATGCGGGACAGGATGTATATCTCGCAATAAGATGTATATCTGTAAACGAATTCTATCTCTACATTGATGATGTGGAAGTGTTTGCTTCTGGCGGGCTTGATTTAGTTTACGGTGTAGATACAACAATTTCATCCCTACCGGCTGGGACAACTGTTGATTATACCTTCCCACCATGGAATGCAAATGAGGAAGGAAACTATCTCATAAAGGTGACAACAGAATTATCAGCAGATGAGGATAATACAAATAATGCAACATCAATATCTGTAACCATAAACAATATTGATGACGTGGGGGCAATATCAATAAATACACCACCAGACTTAATAGGAACGGAATGGAATGGTGCAATAAATGCAACTGTTCACAACTTTGGAAATTATGATTTAACAACGCCATTCGATGTAAAATGCACAATAAATCAACTTGTAGGAGGAGGAACATTCCTCGAGGAAGGATTTGAAGATGGCGTCATTCCGCCGCCAGGATGGCTGGTTAACAATTCAGAACCATATGAGGGCTGGAGAATAGCATATGCATCTGTTGCTCATTCTGGCAGTTACTGCGCAGAAGGAAATCCAAAGACAGGGGCATGTGATGAATGGCTTATAAGCTCGCCAATCACAATAACAGACCCAACAACTGAACTATCATTCTGGTACGATACATATTATTCCTACTATGCTGTATCATTTGAGGTTTTGGTATCAACAACAACTCCAGATAAGAGCTCATTCACAGATCAGATATTTGTGGCAGATAACGTTACTACAACAGCCTATCAGCAGGCAACTGTTAGCCTTGCAAGCTATGTTGGAGAAACGATATATATTGCATTCCGCCTGTATTATGGCGAGTATACCTATGGTTATCTATTCATTGACGATGTTTTGGTTTCAGCTCCTCCAGTGTACTCTCTGGTATATGAGGACACAGAAACAGTAAGTGCTATAAACATGGGTGAAAATGTCTATGTAGAATTTGACCCATGGAGTCCATCTGCAGAAGGAGATTATATTATAAATGTTACAACCCTGTTGTCAACAGATGAAGACAATAGCAATAATGCAACAGAGAAATGGATTAATGTAACAGATATACCTGATGTAGGCGTGGTATCGATAAATGCTCCTGTCGGAGGAGGCGGATCAATATACTCCTCTGATTTTGATAGCAATGATGGAGGCTGGACTGCCACTGCAGACTGGGACCCAGTTGGTGACTGGGAATGGACAAATAATTATGATGTGAGCAATTATGTTGGTTCTCATACACCTCCACCATCAGCTCATTCAGGCAGTGGATTATGGGGCACTGTGCTTTATGACGATTATACCAATGCTGGCGGTACAAGCTACTTGAATAAAACATTTGACTTAACAGGCGTAAGTGATGCAAAATTGAGTTTCTGGAGCTGGTCTGACATCTTTGGCCCGTATGATTATGGCAGAGTGCTGGTGAATGGCGACGAACTCCTAAGAATAGATGATTATAATCCAACTGACTGGGAGTATTATGAAGTTGACTTATCTGCATACGATGGCATGTCAAATGTTGAAATTTCCTTTGCCTTCTATGCCACCACTGTAGTTAACTATGCAGGCTGGTACATTGATGATGTTGAGATAACTGCTGGAAGTGGAGGAGTTGGTGGTCTTCCAGCTGGTAACTATACTGTTAATGCAACTGTAAGAAACTATGGAACAACCACAGAAACATTTGATGTGCAGTGCACAATTTCCAATTTGGTGCATACTGTTATGCTGGAAGATGATATGGAAAGTGGAGCAAATGGATGGACACATTTAGCAACAAGTGGAAACAACTTATGGCATTTAACAACAGCAAGGTATAGCAGTCCAACACATTCATGGTATTGTGGAGACGAAATGACAGGAGAATATGAAGATAGCATGATTGACTTCCTTATCTCACCTGCTATGAATATGGCTGGAGCATCACAGGCAATTCTAACCTTCAAACACTGGTATGATATAGAACCAAACTATGATTATGCATATGTAACAGCTAGCCCGGATAACGTCTCATTTTATGTACTTGCTTCATATACAGGCAATTCCGGAGGATGGACTGAAGATAGCGTTGATATAACAAGCTATATAAATTCAACAACTGGCTTAATTAACGTTGGCTTCATATTTGTAAGCGATAGTTCTGTGCATAGCTATGAAGGATGGTATATTGATGATGTAACAGTAACAAAAGTGAGTGGAGCTGGAATAATCTATTCCTCCATTGAAACGGTACACAATCTTGCTCCAGGAGAAGAGTCATATGTAGAATTCAGTCCACCATGGGATGCAAAGACAGGGGATTATACAATAACTGTAGAAACTCTCCTGACGGGAGATACAAATCCAGCCAATGATGAAAGAGAGGCGAAAGTGACCATAGTAGGATGCAGACCTCCTGTTACACACTGCTCCATTATGGGACAGCAAGGAGATAATGGTTGGTATACAGACACAGTTAGCATACATCTCTATGCTACAGATCCAGATGGAGATGCTATAGCATATACCAGATATAGAATAAATGGAGGAGAATGGCAGAATTATACAGGCACTGTTATACAGATTGCTACTGAGGGACATTATACCATAGAGTATTATTCTGCAGATGTATCTGGAATGGTGGAAGATGTGAAATCAAGGAGCTTTGGTATAGCCTCCTCGACACCCAGCACACAGTGCATATTAGATGGTGAACTCGGAGAAAATGGATGGTATACAAGCAATGTCAGAGTAATACTTGTGGGAACAGCTTACATATGTGGTATACAATATACAAGATATCGCTTGGATGGGGGAGGATGGCAGATATATAGATGGCCATTTGTTGTAACAGATGAGGGCACGCATACCATAGAATACTATTCAGTGAGCAATTCTGGCATAATTGAAAGTCCATCATCAACAACATTCAAGATCGATCATACAGCGCCAGTGGTAAATGTTACCTATCCAAATGGTGGAGAGATATTGAGTGATACTGTAACTATAACATGGGAAGCATCTGATACACTGGATACATCTCTCAGCATTGATCTCCTGTACAGTAATGATGCAGGATTTACATGGCATGAAATTGTAACTGGAATTGAGAACACCGGTTCATATATTTGGGATATTTCAGCAATGCCTTCAGGAAGCAATTATATGGTCAAAGTTGTGGCAACAGATGACGCAGGAAATATGGCAAGCGATGAATCAGATGGAACATTTACAATAGTTCATTCAGGCACTCTTTCAGTGAATATTGTAAAGACAAGGGGACATCTATATCTCATGGATAGGGCTATTATGCCATTGCCAGGAAAGGCAACCATTATAATAGGAGGTGTGACAATAGAAGTAGAGGTACAATCAGAGATAGGCGTTGAAAAAGTGAATTTCTATGTTGATAATAAACTGAAATTCACAGACTATGAATCACCGTATTCATGGATGTGGGATGAATTTGCAATTGGATTGCACGAGATTAAAGTAACTGCATATGATGCCATAGGACAAACTGCAACAGATAAAGCAAAAGTGCTAATCTTTAACCTCTTCTAACCCTTTCCCTTTTTTTATAATTTTTGTATTTTAAATTTGAAGTGTAATAATTTATTTTTACATAATTGAAATTTCTATCTTTTTCATTTCCTTTTATAACATTTGATGTATTTTCAAAGAAATATCCCCAAAGCAATAAATAGAATTATCATATTTTCTTATGTGGCAGTAAATACATTGTTATTTCCCCTTGGCATAATACCTGCACTGCTTATCCTATACATAGTTGTGGGGAAATATGAAGGGAAATTTATAGAGAAAAACATTTTCCTTCTATTTATAGGCGGTTTAATTTTTGGGAGCATTATATATTTGATAGAGAGATTAGCATATCTTTCTATTATCCATATCATTTACAATCTACTTCTTTTCTCTTTCCTTTTCTCCTTAATTGAGCAACTTGCCAAGTTTGTTGTTCTCAATATGAGAGCTTTATATGATGATGGTGTTCCCATATATGGTGCTTCTCTCGGACTGGGCTTTTCCTCTCTCTTCTCTTCCTTTTTTATAATGAGCGATATTGAAATAAATTTTGAAAGCATTTTCCTTGTTATTTTAATTTTTTCTGCAATTTTAATAAATTGTTCAACAGGTATATTTCTGGGAATAGGAATTAAAAGAGCTGAAAAATTAAAATACTTTTTCATAGCAATATTTGTAGGAATTGTTATGTGGATACTTCTAATTCTCAGTGGATTGGGTTACGAAAGCCTCATAATTTCTTCTCTCCTTTTCTTATTCTTTTCCTTATCTGTTTTTCTTTTCCTTATAATGAAACACTTGCCCCTAAATATGCTTAGCAGAAGAGAATTAAAAAAAGTTGGTGTTATTTGAGAGCTACTTATATCCTAAGCCATTTGATGAATATTTTTTCTCATGAACAATTATTTTTTAAAAAATTGTATGGACATAACCAAACTATCCAAGCTAAATCCACCAAAACTTTTACAGATTTGGATAGCTATTGTTTATATCGTCAATCGTTTATATCGTCAATAGAAGCAAATAAAATATTCATACTCTACAACCGAAATTATTTTCCAAATGCTTTTAATACATCAAATCATTCAGGACTAAATGGAAGAACTTATAAGTAAGGCAAGGAAAGTGGCAGATGAAATAGAAAAAAGAGTAAAAAGAGAGAATCCTGCTAAGTTTGGGAAAGAAATTTGTATCGGAGCAGATGGAACACCAACACAATATATTGATAAGATTGCGGAAGATGTTGCCATTGAAATAATTGGGGAAGGTGCAAACATCCTTTCTGAAGAAGCAGGATTTATTGATAATAAGAAAGAATACACTTTTGTTATTGATCCAATAGATGGGACAAGAAATGCAACTCATGGCATTCCTTTTTATGGTATTTCAATTGCAATAGGAAAGAAAAGCGTAGAAGATGTTGTATATGGTATAGTAAAGAATATTCCAACAGGAGATATTTACGAGGGATATAAAGGCAAAGGAGCATTTTTAAATGGAGATAAAATAGAAGTGAACAGGGATTTTTCTGATCCAGTTTTCTGCCTCGTTTTAGGTGAATCAGGAAATGAAAAAACATGGAAGCTTGTGAATGTTAATAGCATCCGAGCTTTAGGAGCCGCTGCCTTGGAAATGTGCCTTGTTGCAAGTGGTGCGATACATGCATATTTTATGGGCAAAGAAAGCCTGCGTGTGACAGATTTTGCTGCTTCTTGTCTTATTGTAAGAGAAGCTGGAGGAGAAGTGTATAATGCAAATGGGGAAGTTTTAAATGTGCCCTTCAATTTAGATGTGAGAAGTAGTGTCATAGCAGTTGCTTCGCCACATCTCATGGAGGTATTACTATGAAATGGGGAATTGTTTGTAAGCCATCAGAAGACTCTTATGAAATTGGTAAAAAAATATATGAGATAATCGACGAGGCAATGCTTGAGGAAAAAATTGCTTCTTATCTTGGAAAGAAGGGTTTTTCTATTGAAGAGATAGGAGAAAAGGCAGAGAAAATAGTGATTGTTGGAGGAGACGGCACCATTCTTATGACGTTACAGCACACCACTCATCCAGTTTTTTCAATAAACACTGGCAGAATAGGTTTCCTCACAGAAGTAGAAGCAGAAGAAGCGGAAAATGCAATGAAAAAAGTTTTGCATGGAGAATATAAGGTTGAGGAGAGAATCAAAATAAAGAGCAAGCTGAATAATCATCGCCTCCCAGATGCAACAAATGAAATTGCCATCCATACTGCTTACTTGGGAAAAATTCTTCCATTTAGGGTGTATGTAAACGATGAAATGGTTCAGGAAATAGATGGAGATGGAGTGATTATTGCGACTCCAACTGGTTCAACAAGTCATGCTTTATCTGTAGGTGGACCAATTGTTGAGCCTCTTCTCAATGCCTTTATCGTTGCTCCAATGGCTCCATTCCGTCATATTGCCTCCCCTCTCATAATTTCTGCAGATAATAAAATAAGGATAGAAGTTGAAAAAGATGCAAAAATAGCAATTGATGGATTGCATATAGAAGATTTCAAGCCAGATAACAAACTTGAGATAATGTTATCTGAAAAAAAGGCGAGATTTATAAAATTGAAGAATGATTTTTATGAGAGAATTTATAGGAAACTTGGATTTGGAAAATGAAAATAAAAGGAATAGATAGAGAGTGTCTGGAAACAATCAAGGGAGCTGCAAAGGAACTACATCCGAGAGAATTTTTGGCATTACTTTCTGTTGGAAGGAAAAAAGATATAATTTCAGAAATTGTTTTACTTCCTCAAATGGTATATGGAAAAAAACACGCCACTTTCAATATTTATATGGCTCCATATGACAGAAGCATTGTAGGCACCGTGCACTCACATCCCAGCGGAAGAGCAATTCCTTCTGAAGAAGATTTTATTACTTTTCAAAAACATGGAAAAGTTCACATAATCATTGCCTACCCATATGAAGACGATACCTGGAAAGCATATGATTATAATGGAAATGAAATAGAGCTTGAAATAATTGAATAATCATTTTCCCTACATAGTTATTTTTTCCTTATCCTGCAAAACTTACATATATTACGAAATGAGGCATATCCACATCTCTCGCACTGATTTAGCCTCACATCTTTTTCAATCATTTCTTCCAGCCTCCAGAAACTTTTTGCCATATTAAGCATTGTTCCCGGCTTTTTACCTTCCATTTCATGAACCCATTCCTTTATGAGCACAGTAGGTGCATTTAGTGCATGTGGGCAATCTTCAGTGACATAAGGAAGTTTATTAATGTATGTATAAAGCATACATTCTTTATCTCTGAGGTAATATAATGGTTTTATTTTTGCAATCATTTTATATTTTTCCTTTCCTTCTAAGTATGGCTTATTTCCTCTGAAATTCAGTATATTTCCGCTGGAAAAATTGTTTAAAGCAAAAGTGACAACATCACTAAGATTATGTCCGGTGGCGATGTAATTGCATTTTGTTTCATAGGCGAATTTATTCATTAAATATCTTTTCACAGTTCCACATATGCTACATGGCTTGCTCTCATCTGCCAGATTTATTCCATATTCTTTTATATCCAGAACATGGAGTTCATAACCCAATAAACTGCATACTTCCTCTGCCTTTTTCTGGCATTTATCTGAATAGCTTTCAATGCCCAAATTTATATAAAATGGCAGTAAATCAAGCTTTAAATTATGTAATGCATGAAGGCAGGCAGAAGAATCTTTACCTCCTGACAAAGCCACCGCTATTCTGCCATTTATGCTAAATTTATCTATTACACTCCTTACCCTACCCAAGAAATATTTTTTGAAATGCTCTTCGCAATAAGCTTTGCCATATACATCTGTTATTACCTCGTTGTTACAGTAATTGCATCTCATCAGAAATTTATCTGCTTGTGGTATAAGTAAGTTCTTCTCCATAAGTTGTGGTGTTAACTTAAGGATTTCTGATAGATATCTCTTCATGGATGATCAATCTCAAAAATTGGAACATGATGATTGAATATCTCAATACATTCATTTTTCTAATTTTTGCTAAGTTAATGGCATCCATAAGTAAGTTCTTCTCCATCTTTATATGAACATCTCAGGAACATTTATCTATAAGTTGTATATTTCTTTTTGGTGCTAAAATGAAGGAGATGGCTGAAGTAAGGGAGCTTAAAGAAAATCGATACATCATTATAGATGACGAGCCATGCAAAATTGTGAGCATAACAACATCCAAGCCAGGCAAGCATGGAGAAGCAAAAGCAAGGATAGAAGCAATTGGCGTTTTTGATAATCAGAAAAGGAGCGTAATTTTCCCAGTTCGCCATAAAGTTGCAGTTCCAATGATTGATAAGAGAGTAGCTCAGGTGATATCGGTGATGGGAAACAAAGCTCAGCTGATGGACATGGAGACATATGAGACATTTGAAATGGAAATTCCTGAGGAATTTATGGGTAAATTGAAGGAAGGAGAGGAAATTCAATATCTCCAGGCACTGGGAAGAAGGAAAATAACCAGGGTATGATATTTGCAGATGCAGACCAGCCATATGATGAGGCAGAATTTGTTATTTTAGGCATTCCCTATGAAGACAAAGAGATGTCTTTTAGAGAAGGCACTTCTGATGCTCCAGATTTTATAAGATATGAAAGCTGGAACTATGAAAGCTATTGCATAAAACACAACATAGACCTGCAAGATATTGCAATTCACGATGCCGGAAATTTCAACATTGAGGAAGGAAAAAAACTTGTTAAAAAAGCGATAGAAGACAGAAAAATGCCAGTTGTTATAGGAGGAGCTCATTCCATAACTCCGCACATCATTTCCTCCCTCCCAGAAGATTTTGGAGTGGTTATTTTAGATGCTCATATGGATTTCAGGAACGAATACCTAGGCAGTAAGCAAAGCCATGCATGCACAGCAAGGCGTATCTTCGAAGCTATAGGAGGAGTTATTTCTTTTGGCATACGCTCTGCTTCACAGGAAGAAATAGAGGACGCAAAAAGGCTTGGTTTCAAACACATATTTTCGTGGGAATTTTCTCCTGCCATGGCAGATGAAATACCTTTCAAAAAAATTTATTTAAGCATAGATATGGATGTTTTCGATCCTTGTCATGCGCCTGGCGTGAGCAATCCTGAGCCAAATGGCTTAGGATATGAGATTTTTGATTTTATTGAGAAAATAGCCAATCGCGTGATGGCAATGGATGTTGTGGAAGTATGTCCTGCTTATGATGATGGAAGAGCATCGTTGCTTGCAGCCAAATTGATAAGAGATTTTATAGCATGTAAGGCAGCCAAAAGTCAGTCGCTCTGGTAAGTGATAATTAAAATTTTGACAGATGCTGGCATGCCGTGTTATTCAGAAATTATATTGAAAACTTTAAGAAAAAAATGGGCTTTTGAAGCGAATAAATAATGCAAAAACGATGCAAAGTCATTATTGCACATATCCATCGAATACTATTTTGATATTACATTAATTCTTCAACAATTTTATCTATATCCACGCCTGCCATATCACTCAATCTTTTATGTAATTCAATTAGCTTTTTTGCAGCCTTTTCCCCTGCTTTTTTTCTGAATTCCCTTACTGCATCTTCGAGCTTTCTGTAACCATTGCCTGTTAAATTATCGGCGTGAGCAACTATCATTTCCTCTATGCTTTCTGGCGTGTAATTTTTCTTTGGCAAACCAAGTTTGACAGCTTCCTCTTCATCTATTCCTGCTCCTGCATGCCTTTCAATGATGGAAATTATTTTTGCTGGCAATCCATATTTTTTTGCTATTTTTATTCCTTCAATTATATGCATTATTCCATGAGTTTTTGCTCTTCCTACGTCATGAAGCAGAGAACCTGCCTCAACTGCCTGCATATCAACTTTAAAGCCATGCTCTGCAATTTTCTCTGCAATTTTCATGGCAAGCCTGTTTACTTTCTTGCA
>CAZNGK010000003.1:0-16206 GCA_964572575.1 uncultured Thermoplasmatales archaeon
AGCAATGGTTTTCTTCATACCAAATGAAATATATAGCTATATAAGAATTTAACTCTAAGAATTTAACTCTCTCCAAGAAAGGACAAAAGGTAAAATAATCAAATTATTCTCGCTTCCATACAGCATATCCATAGCATTTCAAAAATTAATGCTATTATTGCAGGAATGGCTGCAGAATAGCCGAACAAAGAGAAGGCAATAATCATTACAAATCCTTCATTTTTAAATGAAGAAAATAAGGCATAGTTGATTGCCCTTCTTGCATATCCAATTTTTTCAGCTACCATCTTGCTTATTGAGCCAATTCCAAATGTTCTTAATGCCATTAAAATTGATAGTATAAGCAATGTAGAATATTCTTCAAAAATAAACTGCCTATTTTTTCCAATAACAGAAAAAACAATGAAAAAGAAGCAAACATTTGCAATTATTTTTGCTTTACTTGCATCTATCCTTCCATAAAAAATTCTTGAAAGCAGAATAGGCAGAAGGATAAGCAACGCAACATTCTGGAGCAAAATAACAGGATTCACTTCCTTTGCAAGAAAAATTAATATTATGAGAGGCATTAAAACGATAGATGCCAAATAAAGAAAAATTAAGGAGAATAAAGAATGTCTTTCATCTCCTCTTAGCACAGCAGTTAAAGGCACAACTGCTATTGCAGGCGGAGCAGCAGCCATGACAACGAACCCTTCAAAATATTCTTTCACGAGATAGCCCATTAAAATTATTATGGAAGAAAGTAGAACATAGTTGAGAAGGAAAGCAATGAGCATTTCTCTTGCTTCTTCTTTCAATTTAATTTTAAAAGAAATGTTTGCAATGGAAAAAGTCATGGCAAGTATTAAAGCAATGGTGGCAATTTCATTGCCATATTTCGGAAAGCCTCCTGTAGCAATGCCAAGCACTATTGCCATGGATATGGTGAAGGAAAAGCTAGACAGAAGCCTGAGCATGTGTAACATTCAAATAGGATTATTTATTCTTTTCATGTGATAAGGAATTTTGAGGAGTTGGTGGATAACACCAGTGAAAAATTTAAAGAAGCAAGAAGAGATATTCTGGAAATTTTGGATTATGTGCTTGAAGAAATGAATGGTTATAATATTATTAAGCGATGCTTAAAGGTTGGTGGCAATGCAATTTTCATAAATGGAAAGAAGGTAAGCCTATCGCATAAAAGAATTTTTTTAACTGGATTTGGAAAAGCATCAGCAACAATGGCAAAGGCAATGGAAGAGTTAATTGATTTTGATGAAGGCATTATAATCACTACAGAAAATATAGAACTAAGGAAGGCAAAATTGAGAAAAGGAACACATCCTTTTCCAAGCAAGGAAAATATTGAGGCAACTGAAGAGCTGATTGAAATTTTTGAAAAGGCAGGAGAAGATGACTTAATTTTTGTGCTTATAAGTGGAGGGGGCTCTTCCCTGCTCTGCAAGCCTGCCATTTCATTGGAGAGCATGAGAGAGGTGACTAAGCAACTTATGGAAAAGGGCTGTACAATAGAAGAACTTAATACTGTCAGAAAGCATTTATCACATGTTAAAGGAGGACAGCTTGCCAAAAAAACTAAGGCAAAGATAATTTCCTTAATAATTTCAGATATTGTTGGTAATCCTATCGAATTCATCTCCTCAGGACCAACCTGTGAGGATACGACAACATTTGAAGATGCAATGAGCATTTTGAAAAAATATGGAATAGAAAATGAGGAGGCGATACAGCAAATAGAAAGAGGAATTAAAGGAGAGGTAGAGGAGACGCCAAAAAGGCTTGATAATGTTGAGAATATTATTATTGCAGATAATGAAATGGCTTGCAGGAAAGCTAAAGAGAAAGCTAGAGAGGAAGGATATTATGCAAAGATTGTGAGCACATGTTTGAGAGGAGAAGCCCGTTATGTTGGTAAAGATCTGGCAACATATGCAAAAATTTATCCAAGAAGCAAAGCAATGCTTATTTTTGGAGGAGAAACAACTGTCAAAGTTAAAGGAAATGGCACAGGAGGGAGAAATCAGGAGATAGTGCTTTCGTTTTTGCAGGAAATAGAAAATGAAGCCATAGCCATGCTTTCATGTGGAACAGATGGAATAGATGGTAATAGTCCTGCGGCGGGAGCCATTGCAGATGGTTATAGCTGTAAAAAAGCCAAGGAAAAAGAATTGGAGCCAGAGAAATATCTGAAAGAGAATAACTCCTATGAATTTTTTAAAAGAATGGGTGATGCCATCATTACTGGCTACACTGGCACAAATGTAATGGATTTGCAAATTATAGTTAAATTATGATGCTTCTATGAAAATCAGATATGAAAGTTGTAGATGAAAACATGAAAGAGATTTTATATGTGTTTTTATTTTGTAATATATGGAAAAAATGATAAAAATACCTATCGAACTCATTGAAAAACTCTATAGAATTCAAGAAGAGAGTATCAGTATAATTGAGACAATAGAGGAAATTCTGGATGAGGAGGCATTAAGAAGAATAAAAAAAGGGTTACAGGAAATAAATAAAGGAGAGATTATAGAAGCAGAAATTGATGAAGTGGATAAAATTTTATTATGAGCTATAAGGCTATTTTTACTAAAAGCTTTATCAAATCTGTCAAAAAATTAGAAAAGAAAACAAGAGAAAGAATTATTAACGCAATAAAAGAAATTTTGGAAAATCCTTATACCGGAATACCTTTAACAGGGCTTTTAAAAGGATTATGGAAGAAACGAATAGGGAAATATCGAATAATATACAAAATATATGAAAAAGAGGAGAAAGTAGCATTTGTTGATATTGGATTAAGAAAAAGCATTTATAAAAACTGGTAGTGAGACAGATTAAAGAAATTGATAAATTCCCTCATTCTTATTTTCACGTTGACTCAACCAATCAAATAATATATTTCCTACTTATGATATGCAACATAAATATCTGCTTCAATCATTTCCATTTTCTCATTGAAGAAGTGATGAACAAAGTATATGTTTCCTTCACTATCTAAGGATGGCTCGCCAGCGAACTGCGATATTATTTCTTCTGGCTCGCTCCAGTTTCCATTTGGCATTTTTGTGCAGCGAAATATTGCAGGTCCAGGATAACCAAGCTTACTCTGACCAGTGAACCATAGTTCATTGCCATCTTGAGTTATAAAAGGCTGATTTTCATTATATTCTGTATTAATTGACAGTGCTACAGGCTCGCTCCATCCATCTGCTGTTTTGTGAAGTACATATATGTCATAGTTTCCATTATTCATTTTTCCACAATACATTGTTTGTCCATCTTGACTTATGTGAAGTTCTCCAACATCATATTCTTTATTTAGCTGTTCTCCTGCATTTTTCCAATTTATCCACATTCCGTTGACAAACTCTGCAGTGTAAATGTCTATTTCACCATAGTTTCCTGCCCTTACAGAGGCAAACCACATTTTACTTCCCTGAACAAAAGGCGCTCCATCTAAGGAGAGATCATTGCTTAAAATAATTCTCTCTGGCTCTGTCCATCCTCCTTGCTTCTTTGTCCACCATATTCCTGTTACTCCATCAAGCAATTGTTCTTGTGGCGGAACATTGACATCTGGAGTAAAGAAAAAGAAAAATGTGCTTCCATCTGGAGTGATGAAAGGAGAATCTTCTGCTCCTGCTGTATTAATGCCATCTTCCATTGGTACAGGAGATTGCCATTCATTGGAATGGAGTACAGGAGGAAAAACATCTGTTTCTGGAGTAATTTTGATGGCATCATCGGGAATTGAATCCTCTCTATTTGATTCCATGGTGCATTCAAAGACAAGAGGTCCAAAAAGAACGCAACTTGCCTTTCTGCTTTTAGTTGAAACAGTGACAACAATTGTTGCTTGTCCTATGCCAAAGACCATACTCTTTATCATTTTTGAGCTATTTGGAGGTAGAGTATCAATAACTCCTTCTGCATAACTGCCGAAAAAAATGGAGCCATTAAGCAAGATGCTCCACCTTATATTAGATAAACTTTCCTCTCCTGTATTTGTGACAAGAGCTGAAATGCCAAATCCTCCAAAAATTTTTATCTGAATCGAACTAACAGAGCTGTTTTCCCCTTCAGGCATAATTAGTGAAGATATAAGAAAAAACACAATTGCAGATATACTAACCAATTTCCTCAATATATCCCTCTTACAATGTTAACAGCTTTTTATTTATAAGTATAATGATTTTGGCGAATAGCGACTAAATGATTACCAATTTTCATCTCCTATTTATATCGATGAAAGCAGTAACTCAATTTTACTGGTTACATCTATCAGTGACATTTACCTGTTACATTTACTTTCCTTCTTTTCTGCCAAATATCCTCCTATTATGCCCGGCGTGGCAAAAATAAAAGCAGAGAAAATAGACGCTGGTATAGCCATCCACCAGAAAGTGGCTTTTGTTTGAAGAATAAATGAAAGGCTGTAGAAAAAATATGGAATAGCGCATGTAATCCCACACAAAGCGCCTAAAAGAATGGAGCGAAGATAGAAATAGCTGAATAACCCGATGAATATAAGGGCAATCAATGGGCCTACAGAAACAACATATATGGTATTAGAAGATTTCCAGGTGATGCGACCAACAACTACGTTTACAAATATATCAAAACATCCAATTGCTATTCCCCATATAACTGCTGCTTTCCATTTTGGGTTTTCTAAAATCCTTCTTACTATATTCCGAAATGCCTCCAGCCCCATTCAAAATAATTGTATTGATAGTATAAATAATTTACACTGAATAATTTTACACTGCTTCTACTCTCTTAACTTCCGGCACTTTTTGCTTCAAAATTCTCTCTATACCCATTTGCAGAGTCATTGTTGAAAAAGGACATCCTGCGCATGCCCCAGTGAGGCGAAGCCTTACCACGCCATGTTCTTCGTCAATGCTTACAAGTTCTACGTCTCCTCCATCTGCCTGCAATGATGGCCTTATTTCATCCAAGACTTTTTCCACTTTTTCCTTCATTTTATTCCATTGTTATGCACTGATACGGGCATACTTCTACGCAGTGTCCACACTCAATGCATTCATCTTCGTTTACAACTGCATAACTTTCTACAGTTATTGCACCAACTGGGCATCCTTCTGCACAACTTCCACATGCGTTGCAACATTCTGTATTTACCTTTGCTGGCATATGCCGATATGCCATCGTAATATTTATAGCTATCGGAGATTAGTTGGATTACGCTGATTAATGAATAGTGAAAAATGAGAAAGCACTAGGGGCAACATTTTTTAAATAAAGGTACTCATTCACAAGCAGTCACTATTATATGATATGTTGACTGAAAAGATTATAAACAAAAAAGGCATATCTCTTCATGGCGAGGCAGGCACTGGCTTTAGTTTTTACAATAGCTTTCGCTTTCTCCATAATAGCCTTCGCTTTCTTGCCTTATATCAGTGGAGATTTGGATTTAAGGGTCGACATCCACAGTCCAGGAAATGGAGATATTTTTCATCATAGGGATGTGACTATTTATGGAACAGCTTATGCATGCTGCAACGATAAATTAGTTCACTGGAAATGGATACATACATGGAGTAATGGAAGTAAAAGTGAGGAAAATATGATTAATTATGATACAATTTTTGAATTCCATATCAATGTTTCCCTATATCCGGGACGGAATGACATTGTTGTTACTGTTAAGGCAAATTCGGGGAGAGAAGGTGAGGGAAATATAACACTTTATTACGATGGTCCTGTTGCAAACGCAAATGGTCCATATAATGGTGGAGTTATGAAGGAACTATCTTTTAGTGGAAGTGCATATGGAGGCTATAAGCCATATAATTGGCACTGGGATTTTGGAGATGGCAATATAAGCAATGAAAGAAATCCAGAGCATGTTTATAGAGAAATAGGAGTATATGAGGTTACATTAACTGTAACAGATAGCATGGGCTACACTGATGTAAATCACACCATGGCAATAATTGGAAAAGGAGAAGAAAATCCTCCATCAGTTGAGATAACTAAACCATCTCCAGGAATTTATGTCAATGATAAAAAATTGCTTCCATATTTCATACCTCTCATAATAGGAAATATAACCATTGAAGCAGAAGCAACAGATGATACAGGCATAGCAAGTGTGGAATTTTATATTGATGATAACTTACTATGCAAGGATTCTAAGGCACCATATGAGGCAATCTGGAAGGAGGAAACAGGAATACATAAGGTGGAAGTAATAGCATACGATTTTTCAATGAATTCTGCTACCGATTCAATAAAGATAGTTTCTCTGCCATGATTTTAGCATCAACAATTTGAAAACAAATGGAATATCTTTGAGGGTATCAAATTAAGAGAAAATATCATCAATTTAACAGTAACTAAAAACATCATAAAATGGCTTAACTCGACGAATCCCTTTTGATAGTAAAAAATTTAATGTATCATTGCTTACACAATCATGAAAACCACATTTAGTATCATAAAGGCAGATGTTGGCGGTTGCCCAGGTCATTCAAAAGTAAATGAAAAGCTTATTGAAGTAGCAAAGGAAAAGTTGAAGGAAGCAAAAGACGGCGGAATGATAAAGGATTTTTTTGTTACAAATTGTGGAGATGACCTTGAGCTTATAATGACACATCATAAAGGAGAGGATAATGAAGAAATACATGGTCTTGCATGGGATGTTTTTAAGTCAGCTACTGAAGTTGCAAAAAAACTCGGCTTTTATGGAGCTGGACAGGATTTGCTGAAAGACGCCTTCTCAGGAAACATAAAGGGGATGGGTCCAGGAATTGCAGAGATGGAATTTACAGAAAGAAAATCTGAACCAATTATAGCATTTCTTATGGATAAAACTGAACCTGGCGCCTTTAATCTTCCCATATTTAAAATATTTGGAGATCCATTCAATACAGCTGGCTTAATTATAGATCCAAATCTTCATTCCGGCTTTGTTTTTGAAGTATGGGATATAAAGGAGCACAAAAGGGTTTTTATGAAATGCCCAGAGGAAGTATATGATTTACTCGCTTTAATAGGAGCTAAATCAAGATTTGTCATAAAAAGAGTTTTCCCAAAAGAAGGAGGGAAATTGCCAAGCAATGAGCCTGTTGCAGTTATCTCCACAGAGAAGCTTTATCAGATAGCCGGCGAATACATTGGCAAAGATGATCCTGTTGCAGCAGTAAGGGCACAATCAGGCTTACCAGCCTTAGGTGAGGTTTTAGAACCCTTCGCCTTCCCACATCTTGTATCAGGATGGATGCGTGGAAGCCACAATGGGCCAATAATGCCTGTTAGCATAAAAAATGCAAAATGCACTCGCTTCGACGGCCCCCCGCGGGTAGTTGCAATTGGCTTCCAACTTAAAGACGGCATGCTTACTGGCTATGAAGATTTGTTTGATGACCCTGCCTTTGACTACACCCGCCAGAAGGCTGGAGAAATAGCAGAATATATGCGCCGCCATGGCCCATTTGAGCCACATCGTTTGCCTCTGGAGGAGATGGAATATACAACTCTGCCAAAAGTGATGGAAAAATTGAAAGAGAGATTTGAGGAAGTGTAAATGAAGCTGGGTAAGTGAAAACGGCGTAAGCAGAAAAGCTCTTTAAAATTCCTTAAATTACAATTATGAAAGGAAAAGTTATTCACATAAAAGATATGAAATTTCTTGGAATAGCAGAAAATCACTCTGTAGTTTTTGATGATGGAAAGGATGCAGTAACTCCAATGCAATGCTTGCTTCTTTCTCTGGCTGCGTGCACAGCTATAGATGTATGGAACATTATGATTAAGAAAAGGCAGAATATTGAGGATCTGGAAGTGGAGGTGGAGGGAGAAAGAAAGGAAAAGCATCCCAAGATTTTTAAGAAAATAAAACTGGTATATGTCTTCGAAGGAAATGTGGATGAAAAGGCATGCAGGGAAGCCATCGAGCTTTCCATGCAAAAATATTGCTCAATATCAAGTATGTTAAAAAAATCTGCAGAGATTGAAACAGATTATAAAATCATATAATCTCTTTTTCAATTTTTTTTACTGCTTCCCTCATCTCTCTTTGCCATCTATCAATGCATTTTATGAGCCATTTCTTTAACTCATCAGGAGGAGTTGCTCTGTAAACATAATAGTATCCTCCTCCATCCATTATTTTTCTTTCTCTCCCAACCATCCCACATTTAATGAGTTTTTGAAGATGCCTGTAAATCGTGCTCCTCTCCTTCCCTATAATTTCTCCAATTTCATTTACCTTTTTTTCACCTTTCAGCAGAATTCTGTAAATGGCAATTTCACTGTCATCAATATCGAATAAATTTTTCAATGCTTCCTTGCATTTCATGGTCATAAATGGGAAATAATATTTAACGGTTGTGCAAAATTTATGCAAAAACGTTATATACTGCTTTTCATTTTCCCCTCATGAGCGAGATTGAGAGAATAAGGGAAAAAATGCTGAAAAAAATGCTCAAAGGAACTGGAAATGAAATGCCATCTAAGCCAATAGTTGCAACAGATGAAAATTTTGATGAAATTGTGGCAAAATATCCTGTTGTAGTTGTTGACTTCTGGGCTCCATGGTGCGGACCGTGCAGAATGATTGCTCCAGCTATAGAAGAGCTTGCAAAAGAAATGAGAGGTAAAGTAGTTTTTGCAAAACTCAATACAGATGAAAATCAGCAAACAGCCATAAAATACAGGATAATGAGCATTCCTACTCTCATGCTATTTAAAGATGGCAAACTTGTTGATAGAACAGTTGGTGCACTTCCACCAGATATGTTAAAAGACTGGATTGAGAGATATGTATAGAAAAGCAGTTGTTGTTTTCTCAATATTTTTTATTTCTCTTTTTGCAGGCTGTGTAGATAAGCTAAGTACATCGCAGATATCATGGAAAAATTATGAAGAAGGATTTACTGAAATGGATAATGAAAAACCTGCAATTATTGAATTCTATGTAAAAAATGATAAAATATGCAAATTATTTGATGAGAAAATATATGCCAATAACGATGTCATGGAGGGGCTAAATGATTTTGTTAAAATAAAGGTGGAGGCATATGAAAGAAATGATTTAATAACTGCATATGGAATCAGATATGTGCCAACAGTTATCTTTCTCAATAAGGAAGGATATGAAACCTTTCGTTTTGTATTATATAGTGAGAAGCAACTTGAACAGACTTCTCAGATTGTAAACTATTTTTTGAATGGAATAGAAATAGCCAGTGGAGAGCCACAGGACTTTTCCTTTACCACCATTAATGAGGAAAAAAAAGAATTAAAAGATTATAGAGGAGAAGTTGTGTTGGTTGATTTTATGGCAACATGGTGCACTCCATGCCATTCACAGATGCAGCAACTTGATGCCATTCATGAAACAAAAAATGTGACAATAATTTCCATAGATGTTGATACAAATGAAGATTCAAAAAAGATAAAAAAAGAATTTAGCGAATACACAAATAAGTGGATATTTGGAAGAGATGTAGATGGCGTTGCAGTCAAATATTTAGTGGTTTCCATTCCAACTATTTATATATTCGATGAAGAAGGAAAAGTATTTTACAGACATGAAGGTGTAATTTATTCTCAGCAGTTGGGTAAAATCATTGATGAAATTTAATATATGTAGCCAATTAACGTAACCAATAATTTGGAAGTAAATTGTAGACTGTAACTTCAATTTCATTAATATCTGTATTTTCTTCACCATAAGCGAAGGCTTTTATTTTGTGATTGAAAAATGCTATCTTTCCATATACATATTCATATGGCTTTTCTTCATCTACTCCTCGTAATTCTCCGTCAAAATAAAATTCCACTCTCCTTATTTTCTCATCTGCTAAAACATTTGCTACAGCATGAATTCTTCCAAAAATTATTGTATTGTAGCTATCGATTTCCATAATTTTCCTTCCTCCGACATACAGAGCTCCTCTCTCTGGCTCAACAATTTTTGTCATAATGTGAACTGGCTCATTTGCTGCAGTGGCTAAGGTAGCAACTGCAAGTCTGCAAACTTTTGCTAAATAACTTATATTCACATGTTCTATTGTATCTTGGGCAGAATGATAATGAGGATTGAATTCATCTTCCAGAAAGAAAATTCCCTCATACCCATAATTCAAAAATGATTGATGATCACTACCTGGAAAATTTCTGTGCCTTATAATCTGTAATCCTATTTCATCATAAACATTTGCCACATTCTCTGCTATATCTGTGAGCCATGTTGATGCATCGTTTGCAGATATTCTTATTTTGCTCCCTCCCTCTTTGCTTACTGCATGCCCAACTCCATCAAGCTGGATATCTGCAATAATATCCTCTTCTCTTTCATAGGCATTCCTTGCATACCACTCACTCCCATACAAACCCTGCTCTTCTCCAGAGAATGCAATAAATTTTATGGTATGAAGAAAAGAATATTCACTTAGGATTTTGGCAGCCATAAGCACGCATGCTACGCCAGAGCCATCATCATCTGCGCCTGGAGAAGTGGGATAGCTATCATAGTGGGCAGATATTATAATGGTGAAGTTACTAATGCCTTTTAAAGTGGCTACTACATTCTTTCCTTCTAATCCATTTTTTCTCCATTCATCATATATAACATCAAGTCCGTAGCTTCTGGATTCATTATAGATGAGTTCTGCAACAGCATTACATTCATCGCTTCCTGTGGGATGAGGACCAAAGTTCTGAATTGTATAATCGTAATAGTAAAGCATTTCCTCGCTAACATTGTTTATCATTTCCTTTATGTTATCATTAATGCTAAAAGTTTGCAGGGGCATTAAAAAAATGGTCACAGTGAATGCAAGCACAAATTTTTTCATATTCGCATTAAAAATTTGTGATATATAAATTTGCTGGGGATATGTTGTGTTAATCTACAAAAATCAGAGAATGATTGTGCTGAGTATTCAATCATTGGGTTGAGATTATTGAGACTAAGCCCAAAGTTATTCGGACCTCAACATTCTGTTTCCAGCAACTGCTAAAAAATAGAGGGAGGAGGATTGACTCAACCCCAGTACATTAGCTCAGCCCAAGTACAAAAGGTCCTACTACGAAACCACTTGCCTCCATAATTGCTCCATCAAGTGAAATTCTCACAGTGAGCGGGCCGATGCCGAGCACAAATACATTGAATGTTATGCTCTCTCCAGGTTTCAGAGAATCTTTGCTACCTTCTGAATGCTTACCTATGAATACGAGTCCTTCCAAATCTACACTCCATTGCAAATTGGTAGCTTCTGCTGTGCCAATGTTTGTAACAGTAATCTTCAGACCAAATCCTCCAGATATTGCAATTGAAAAAGCAGGAAAAGCTGTTGCCTGATCAAAGTAAATGTCAACATTTCCTCCTCTGTTATCTGTCCATACTGCATATCCTGCTGTTATATCTGCACATGCATATTCTTCAACAACACTACCCTCTTCATCATTTACTGGTCCCTTTATCTCCCATGTGCTTCCTCCATCCTCAGTGATTGCTGTATACAAATTACCGTTTTTAGTGAAGAGACAGGTTGCCGTGCTTCCCTTTGCTTCAATTACTGGATACATTTCATTGTCTGCAGAGTTAGCTATATATGCCATCTCCCAATTTTCTCCCCCATCTGATGAATGGAAGCATACAATGTCTTCATTTCCTCCTTCATTTACCTGACAAACAAGGTAAACATAGTTGCTATCTGCATCTACAGAAGGATTTGTTGCATCTGCAGTTCCCTCAACTTTAAATAATCCTATTTCTCCTCTTCCATCACCCCATTCTCCAAGTGCAGATTCTGGAGCAAACTCCAGAATAACATCCTGAGATTGCGAGCTCTCATTTGTTGTCTGGAAAGTTAAATAGATTGTATCAGTTGCCCTGTCTATATCTATTCTTGCATGAGAACTCCAGTTATAATAGAACCAGTAGCACCAGTAGCTATCTCCTTCTGGATGGAAAAGAATGAATGGTATCTGATGCACTTCCGGCCACTGGTCAAATGCAGGGAAACTCATTGTATATGTCATTACAAAATCTTCATCCATTCCTTCTATTTCATCATCGCATGCAATGTCAATGCTATCCAGACCATAGAAATCATTATCAGTCCAATCTAAATAGTAGCCTGCCCAGGCGCCTGGATCTTTCATGTCTTCAAAAACTATGAAAGGAGTTATTCCACCATCTCCTGCTGTTGTTACATATGTTCCATATGCTAAGCTTTTACCATCTTCATCTCTGCAAAAATCAAGAGCTGTTTGAAGCTCTATTTCACCTTCAAAAGGATCTCTTGGATCAAGAACCTCCCAGTTTTCTCCATTATCCAGAGAATATGCAAATCCCAAATCTACCTCCAAAAAACTTATGGCAGTGCTGTATGCCATCAGCAAATTTCCTGCTCCATCAGTTATAAGCGCTGGATATTTATCTTCTGCATCAGCTGTTGTAATTCTTTTATCTATGGGTAGGGTAGCAACTTTCCTGAAATCCATATCCATTTTCTTTGCCTCTGCCTTGATTGGTCCTCCTATAGTAACTATCTCCTTACTCACATGAAATTTCAGCGTTTTTTCTGTAACCTTTTCCGTAACATTTCCGCCATATACAACGCCACCTGTTAGCATAGCACACACAATACAGATAGCCAATATTTTCCTCATTTTATCGCCTCCAGTTTTAATTATAAAATCTCTATATATAATTTTCTCAAAGAGGCTGGGGCTAATTGTAGACAGCCGATAACTATTTTCATCTTCCTAAAAGAAAGGAAACAGAATAAAAGAAAGGGAACAGAGGCATGCGTGCCGATGATTTTTGAGGTTATTAAAATTTAATAAAACTTTTCTCTTTAATTGTAAATTAACTCTCAAACTCAGGTATGAAATCAAATACTGATCGATTCATTTAGTTATTTTAAGATGAAGAAATGCTTATGGGGCTATGCCATATCTCAGATTTGTTACACGGTTACTTATTTATATCATTTCAGCTTATATTAATATGTGGCTTGAAATTGCAATCTTGATTATTTTTCTGTTTATAATAGTGCTTGCCTCAGCCATAAAAATTGTGAGGGAATACGAGCGCGGCGTTATATTCCGCCTCGGTCGCCTTGTTGGGGCAAAGGGGCCGGGCTTATTTCTTGTAATTCCAATGTTTGACAAAATGGTGAAAGTTGACTTACGTGAACACGTGCTTGATGTGCCCGCTCAGGAAGCGATAACAGCTGATAATGTGCCTGTGAGAGTTAATGCAGTTGTATATTTCAGGGTAATGAATCCAGAGGATGCAGTTGTTAAAATTCAGAATTACATGATGGCAACAAGCCAGATGGCTCAGACAACGCTTCGAAGCATTATTGGTCAGATAGAGTTGGATGAGCTTCTTAAAGAAAGAGAGAAAATAAATCAACGTCTTCAAACTATACTTGATGAGGCAACAGATGCATGGGGGATAAAAGTAACTGCTGTGGAAACAAAAGATGTTGAAATTCCAGAGGGAATGCAGCGAGCAATGGCAAGGGCAGCAGAAGCAGAAAGAGAGAGGCGAAGCAGAATAATTGCTGCAGAAGGAGAGTATCAAGCATCCAAAAAGCTTGCTGAGGCTGCAGAAGTGATAAGCAAAAATCCAGTTGCAATTCAGTTGAGGACATTGCAAACAATATCAGATGTATCGGCAGAAGGAACAACAAAAATATTCTTCCCGTTTCCTGTAGAAATGTTAAGACCGTTCTTAAAAGAGAAAAAGGAGGAGAGAGAATAGTTAAGAGAGAATGGTTATAAGTTCAATATGAAAACCTGCATCTCTTCTCTTTCTGTTTTTCCATTTACTGCATATGCTTCCACGCTTACGCTGTAATTTCCTATAGCATGCTCATCCCATTTCCATTTGAATGGAGGAGAGGCTAGTGAAGCTTTTAGTTCGTCATTTATGTAGAAATTAACCTTCTTAATTTTCCCTGCTGGTTCTGTTGAAACATTTGCCTCAATGGTTATACCGCCAAGGATTATCGTATTATTTATGAATGAGAATATTGGGCCAGCATCGAGAACGTATATCCCTTTTGAAGGCTTAACAATTTCCAAGCTTATGTTTATTTTCTCTCCAGGTCCCTTTATTTCTATTTGAGGATCACCAAATAGATTTGTTTCATAATAAATCCATCTCATTCCATTTTCATTTATACGCCATACATTTGCTTCCTTAGAATAATGATTTGCTCTTCCTATTGCCTTTATATTTTTCTCAAATAATGCTTCAAAGAAAGCCAAATCATATCTTTGGCCCGGCGAATCTGTGCTATTTTCCATTCCCAGTCCATATCGAGAATTCATAATGCATGCAAATGCTCCATGTGGAAGGCATGTTAAATGTTCTGCAAAGCAATCGGTATCATAATAATCATAACGTTCATTTCCTGTAGGATATGCATTATCAAATGAGCCTGCCAAACATGTTTGGGAATATAAAAAGAAGTAATTATCATTTTGAAGTTTATAAACATCGGAATTTCCCATTTTTAATGCATAGGTAGTCCATCCATGCCCATCATGATTAATGATGTTGAATCCTTTACTGTTGAGTAAAGAAATTAAATCGTTTTTATCCCATGGGTTATCTCTATCATATAGTGTTGTAATGTTGAAATATGATGGAATCAATGGTTTAACTCCATCTTTATGATTTCCTCCCCATTCTGCAGGTCCACCAAATCCCAAGTATTCTCCAAGCAAAAGAATCTGAAGAAGGCTCTCATCTTCACTTGCTTCATATGAAATACTTTTGTGAATGAAATTTTCTACTTCTTCAACGCTATCGACGCATGCCCTGCCAACATAAACTTCAGCAAATAAATCTGCTTCATCTTCATTGCTTACATCATTTCCTGTTGCATTCTCTCCCCACTTTTCATCCTCATCTTCATTGAAGTTCCCATCTAGACAGGCGTAGTAAACATCTGAAGGAATCTGTGCTTCCAGAACATCTTGCAAAGTTAAAGGTAGGCCAACGCATGTAGCATAAAGATAGCGTGGAGGAATAATATTTTCATCTGGCTTCATGATATCTCCATCTCCACCTAAAAGCACGTAATCTATGCCCCAATTTTGGTATGCATATCTTATAAAATTCCTTATTTTTGCCTGTGTATCATTAAATATTTCCTTTTCACCCCAGAAAATAGAATTAATAAGGATATCCTCTACGGTAAATATCTTCGTTTTTATGCCCTTGCTTTCCTTATAGTCAGCAAATTCCTGAAATGCATCTTTTAACTCGTTATTTGTGATTATTAGATAGTCATATTCTTCTTTGATTTCCTTCGTTGGATATTCATCTGCTATCCATGGATTGTCCACCAATTTTTTTACCCATTCTCTATCTTTTTCCAGCCCGCGATAAAGCGAGCTGATTTTTCCATCTTTCAATTTTATTTCCACATTCATTTTTTCATAATAATAAATTCTGTCGTTTTTATATGAAACAGGCAGAAGATTCATAACCAGAATGGAGTATCCTCTCGCCTTGTACACGCCTGCTTTCTCATATGGAATATTTACTTCCTTCCCAGAAAAAATTTTTAGAAGCCTGCCACCTGCTATGATAGGCTTTGCTTTCTGAATATTGTATATTCCCAAAAATTTTTCTTTTCCCTTCACTTCTATTCTATCCACTTCTGTACCTGGAGGAAGCAAAATATATACTGGCTTTGCTGGAATCATGAGCCCATTATATTCATGCATTTCACATCCTTCTATTTCTATCCTCCATTCCCCTCCGACTTTTTCCACTATAGGCTCACTAAAATTGTATTCAAGCACTATCTCTCTTTCTGCCTTAGACGGAAAATTTGAGAAAACAAACAGAAGGATTATTCCAAAACACACAATTTTTCCTTTCATGTAGGAATATTGTTTTTTTGTATATAAGTTTTAAATGCAAATAGTCAACCTTGAAAAACGAATGGAAATTTGTTGATTGTCCATATTCACACTTTTATGAAACAGAAAAGCATGGTTAGGAAAAGCAATCGTCAACTATGTTCTTTTAATTCCCTCCACTTTCATGAATCTCAAATGAACAATAGAGAAAGAAATGTTAGAAGAGTCTCCACACAGTTACTTTCTGGTTTGCTGTATTGCCTCCATTATCATATGCAATAGCTTCTATTGTATGTATTCCTGTAGCAAATTCGTCCCAGAGCC
>CAZNGK010000003.1:16306-17708 GCA_964572575.1 uncultured Thermoplasmatales archaeon
TCATATGCAATAGCTTCTATTGTATGTATTCCTGTAGCAAATTCGTCCCAGAGCCATGAATATGGCATTTCGTTATCAGTATGCTTAAGCTCATCATCAATGTAAAATTCTACTTTTTCAATTCCCAGACCAGATGAAGCATCAACGACTATCGTAATTTTTCCTGCAACTATCGCCCTTTTTCCTGGAATAGGCATTATTTCCTTATCAAATATGTACAAATACCCTGCTCTGGGTTTCTGGATATGAATGGCTACTGGATTGTTATATACTGTAAATGTTCCATCAGATTCATCTTCTCCTACATGTCCTGCTTCATCTCTTCCAACTACTTTTATCAAAAATTCCATTCCATCTTCAACGCCTGTAGTATCCCATTCATAAGCTCCATCATTTTCCTCATTAGAAGCAATTAAATGCCAAGTCATACCACTGTTATTGCTATAATACAAATCGATAGATAGATGACTTACATCTGTAGCCTCCCATCTTATATTTATTATTCCATTAACAGTTTCTCCTCCATTTGGATAAATCACTCTTACATGCGGATTTTCTTTATCAATTTTGAACGAGAAAAAGTTGACGGGCTCAGCATTTCCAGCAACATCCACACTATAGTACTCTATCTCATGTTCTCCTTCATTCTTTATTGATATTCCCTTCCCATATTTACGCCAATTTCCTCCATCTATTCTATACAAAGTATAATCAACTCCAGAATGGCTATCATATGCAATTAAAGAAATGACAACGTTGCTTGTATACCATCCATTGCTTTCATTTCCTCCCACCACTATATTTGTCCATGGAAGATCTTTGTCTATTTTTATCGTTCTCGTCTTCACCTCCTCGATATTTCCAGCATTATCTATACTATAAAATGAAAGAACATGTTCTCCACTATCTTCAATAATAAATGAACTGTTATATATGTTCCATTCCTCGCCATCAAGTTTATAGTATGTCACATTCACTCCAGAAATATCATCAGTTGCATTTAGAGCAACAGTTACATCACTTATATACCATCCATTCTTTCCCAATGTCCCAGAAAGAATACACAACGTAACAGGAGGGGTATTATCTCCTTTTTCTACAACAATTTGCTTAGTTATGCTATCAGTTGCTCCATCATCATCTGTCACCATCAAGCTAACATTATATGTTCCATCATCTGCATACTGATGGCTAGGATTTTGTTCATAGCTTATTGTCCCATCTCCAAAGCTCCATGTCCAGTTAACAATTATGCCATCTGAATCACTGGATAAATCGATGAAGAATATTGTCTCAGAGGTATTTGGAAATGTTGGGTTGAACGAGAAATTCGCACTTGGCGGAATGTCTATATACACCTCTCCATGATAAATATTCTCTGGATCAATGGGAAGAGGAGAAC
>CAZNGK010000003.1:17808-28916 GCA_964572575.1 uncultured Thermoplasmatales archaeon
ATTCTCTGGATCAATGGGAAGAGGAGAACCCGCAGTGCCATCATATAAAATATATCTCTCTATCTGGAAAGTTGATGATTGTCCTGGATCGCCAGTGCCTATTATGGTGATATTTGCAAAATATACTGTTCCGATTGGTCCCGGGGAATCACCAACTGCAGCAACCATGCTAAGTGTGCCATTTTTATTATCTAGATTAAAGGTAACCTCACCGAGTTCTCCCGCTGATATCTCTATTATCTGAAATACATCTGGATTATAAGAGAGATTCATCAAAACAGAACCAATTCCTTTTTGGGTATCAGTTTCAATTATTATCTCTATGATTCCTGTAGTTCCTCCTTCCAAATCTATTTTTTCTACTTTAATATTTGTAGATGAATTTACTATCGAAGCAAAAATGAAAGTAACAGCTATTGCTATCAATATGATGAAGGCATATGTTATTTCTTTTTTAAAGGGTATTTTTATCAATCAAGTCCTCCTTATAATCGAAGCCATTTACGGAGGAATACTAGAAAGCCCTACAATATCCTCTGCAAGCAGAACAGCATCATTATCATCGATAACTCCATCTCCATGAGTAGATACTGGATATACATCCCCTACCTCAAATTCTATTCCAGTAAGCGTAATAGTGCCTGCAATATGCTGTTTCACAAGTTGCAGGTCACATGGATCTATCACTCCATCCTGATTTACATCTCCCTCTCTACCACAAATAGAGAATATTCCATCTATAACGTATGGATGTATTTTTTGTGGATTATTTGCGGTACCGTCATACATACTTATAACCCTCACATCCAATGCGGATATATCGCCAGGATTCCCCACTGCTTTTAGAGTTATGTTGGCAAAATATATTGTTCCTGTTGGACCAGGAGAGTTACCAGTTGCTGCAACCATGAAAGTACGGCCATTGGAATTTTGTATGTTTGCCGTAACTATTCCTAGAGTATCTCCGACAACATTTTCTACATGCACCACATTTTTGTTGTAATATAAATCTATTCTAGCTGAACCAATACCATTTGGATCATTCGTAACAATAATCAATGGTACAACAACCGTTTCATCGTGTCGAATTGTAGCATTACCAATAAACACTCTTGTTTCGTGTATCATTCCCGTTTCCCATGGTTCTATTAAGGGGTACATATCCATCTCGCTTCCTCCTGGAATATAATATGGTGAATCTACTATTCCATCACTATTGTTATCCCATGCTCCTTCTGATGGTTCATCAAAATTGCTCCAATAATTGCCTTCATTAAGAGTTATATTATACCATGTATTGTCACATTCATCAAAAGCATTATTGGTATTGTTGAAATTGTTATGAAAAAATAGATTGTTGTTACTAGAAAGAAAAATATACATTCCATAGTTGTAATTATCAAAAATATTACATCCGATTATACTATTACCAGATGCTCCATCATTTATCTGAATACCATCATAGTTATCATGAGAATTACAGTAAATTATCTTGTTGTTAGAAGAAGAATCAACGCTTATTCCGCTCCATGTATTATTGTAGACAGAACAATTGTTTATGAGTCCATTTGATGTACCATCCAATAAAATTCCATCATGGTTGTAATAAGCACTGCAATTATTCACATGAGTTGAGGAAACTCCACCGGACAATATGCCTTCTCTAGTATTGTTGTAAGACGTAGAATCTGATATTTTTGCATTGCTACCATGTATTGATATTCCGTTACCACCATTATGGTGAGAAGAAGTGCTTAATATCTGTGCATTTTGTCCTCTAATTTCTATGCCACTATTAAAATTATTATAACACTCACATTCAGATATTGTACCATAATCTCCACCCATATATATCCCAAAACCATGGTTGTTGTAAATTTTAGAATTTTGAACTTTATTATGCCTCACATACCATCCCTTTGTTACATAAATTCCTGCGTTTCCATTATTATAAATCTTGCAATTTTTGATTACGTTGTTTTCTCCTCTCTCGTAGTCAAGATAAACACCATAGCGTGAAGAATTATGTATGATACAATTTAAAATTTTATTGTTTTCGCAATAATCCTCAATATAAATGCCATCTCTCAAAGCATTTTTAATAGTGAATCCTCTTATGGTGTTTCCTCTTCTATAACCAGATATTTTTATACCATCATTTCCTCCCGCGGCATTTATAATCGTTGTATTTTCATCTTCTCCAACAATATTTAGATTATCTTTATTTATCACAATATTTTCATTGTAAGTCCCGCTGAATACATATATTGTATCGCCGTTGCTGGCGGCGTTTATCGCGTCCTGAATATTTGTATAATCTGCACCTCCATCGTCATCCACATAAATAGTACCTGGACTGGCTTTTCCCTTGTTTGTTACTAGAATCACTCCACTTAAAACCATACTCAACACAGTCCCTAATATAATTATTTTTTGCTTTTTCATGCTATTACTACCTCCAGATAATAATAAAAATTTCATTCAAAAATTTTTTTATACTATAATTTATAACTCATCTAAAATTTGGATTGTACTTTTTACTATTATCACTCTGTACAGTGATAAATTGAAAAAGCATCATCTAAATACTTAATGAAACAATAGATAGCTGAAATAGACATAAATAATCAATAAACATCTCTTTTCGGACAGAAAAGCATGCCATAAAATTTTATAGCAATTTAATGTGAATTTCTACTGTTAAATCAACGATAATATCGCCGAAAATATCTCTGATATAATCGTCGAAATTTTGCGTGTTTGCCAACCGTCGGGCTTGGCAAAAGGCGATTACCCCTAAAAAGGGTTTCTTCCCGTGGGGCCTGTGTGCCCCTATGATTTTTTGTTTTTTTCATACAGGTATAGGGGAAAGATTTGAACGCATATTTGCAGGTAAATTAATTTACAAATAGGGGCATTTATTAGGTGAAATATTTCCGATGGCTTAACAGATGCAAATGGTCAAGCAAAAGGAGCATTGAGAACAATTAGAAACAAGAAATAAGGTCTCTACATAACTGCAGATGGCTACGAGCCATATTTCGAGGCTGGCTTAACGCCTGCTGAGGCGACAAAACGAGTGACCTTGACAACTATTGTGGAGTAAAACTTTCTCTCTCTATTTATTTTGCTAACAAATTGTAATCATTGGTATAAAAAAATTTTTGAATGGATTTTTATTATATATTTAGAGGCAACACTATGCAAACTAAAAGAACAGGCACATTTCTTTTGGTTTTGGTTAGTGTGATGATAAACGTTTTTGTGATTGATGAGGTGTTAAAATGAAAAAAATAAAGAGGAATATAAAGTATAGAAGAGTAATGGTTTTTGTGATAGCTTTTTTGATTGTTGCTACGGGTTTTCAATTACCACAAAAAAGAGTTAATCCTATAACAAAAACTGTTTCTGCTATAGATACAGATGACAAGCTTGTAAATGACAGTGACAATGATGGACTTACTGATGATGAAGAAATAAAATTGGGAACAAATCCAAATGTTGCTGATACTGATTTGGATGGACTTTTGGATGGTGCAGAGGTATATATTTATCATACAAACCCATTGAAAGAGAGTACTGATGGAGATAGATACGACGACGGACAGGAAATCTTGGGAACAAGCCCATATGGGTTAGGAGAGTTTGGTGGCGATATGCCAGGTTATGTTTTATCACCAGGTGATAATCCTTTTGTAGCTGCTTATCCAATTATTGATTTCGACATCAGTGACAAAATAGACATTGATACACTCGAACAAATAACCACTGCTCACACAATCATAAATATATCTAGTTTTAGTTATTCAGTAAGCGAAACAGAGGGGTATAGCATCAGTAGAGGTAAAACAGAAACCCATACAATTAATAAGTGGCAAGAAATCTCTAATGAACCAGCTGACAAAAAAAAAGCAGAAGAAAATTTTGAAAAATTAAATGAAGAAGAGATGTTGTATACAGTAGTTACTTTGTTAGGGAAATCTATAACATCTTATGAAGGTGCATCCGAAAAATCCTATAATGAAAAAGAGATTGGTAACGGAAAGCTAAGCAAAGACCATAGTGTAAAAGATTTTTCAATCAAGTATAGTAAAAACTTGCAAACACTAAATATAAAAGATGATATCCTTAATAATTATTATACTACCACCTATGAGAATATTAGATACTCGGATGCTTTAGAAACCGTATATTTGGAGACAAAGAGTATCCCCGACAAATCTAGTGAGGCACTTGTTGGTTTATTAGGAATAGGTCTCGGTTTGGCAGGAACATTATTATCTTGCGGAACACTAACTATTGCAGGAGCCATTTTTTCTGCTGCAGGTGTGATTATTAAATTGGATTCCTCTGACGAAGTCAAAGAATTGCAATATAAAACATTACTCCAACATATTGAAAATAAGGAAACACAATATATCAATGAGGGAGAGGATGCTGAAGATCGATTTAACCGAGAAAATAATATCTTAGTAAAGCTTAAAAAAATAAATGAAGATGGAAAAAAATATAGATTAGAGAAATTTAAATCTGCAACAGGATTTGCATCCGCATCCCCCCTCACAGCATATGAGTTATCCAAAATTTTATTTAAACAGCTACCGTTAATATTGGTTCCTATTTTTATACCTTTTACTATTACTACCACTACTAAAGAAATAAGTCAAATATCTGATAAAACTGATAAAATAATAAGTCAAACTGTGGGTATGCCCGATTATATAATTGTACCAAATAACATTGATGCCATCACAAGTATTTTTTCTGAGGAAGAAGAAACATCAATTGGTGGATTTGGCGGAGGAATGGGAGGTGGTGGCGGAGGTTTTAGGAATGGAGTTTCTGCACCTTCATCCATTCAAACTGAGTTAACTAAAACAGGAGCATTGATTGATCCAACAGGAACTCTTGATGTTTATATGGGCAATTCAATTGATGCAGAACATGTTATAGGTTCGGCGATAGTGGATGGTAGAGGGGAAGAAGTAAGCTTTTCCACAACCATATTACGAACACGATACCATGAAACTACAGTAACAAATATTCACACAATTACTACTGGTGAAGAGTGGACAACTGCTACTTGCATTGATACTGGAAGAGCTGCAAGAATGAGATTTACTTTCTTTTTAGAGAATAGAGGAACCGATATTGCCCGTGATATTCGTGATATACGCTTTAACATATTTATCGGAAATAGTACAATTCCAATTACATATCCATCGATTGACGAATCTGGTTTTTCTCTTTCTAATTTGGCACCAGGAGAAAGACTTCAATTTAGTGGAGATATAATATTGAGTTTGGATGAATTACGTGCAGTCGATGAAGGAGAGCCTATAAAAATTAGATTAGCAGACTATAACTATGGTAGTGATGAATTGTATTACGAAAGCGCTTTTGGGAATGGTGTATTATTTGAAATTGACAATGGAGTATGGGACGGAGATGATGAAATACAATCCTTCTTGATCCCTGTTGAAGAAAATGAAACATATTTGGATGTTCTAAGCAAGTATGTTCCAGTAGACTATAACGGAACTGTCGTAAATTCTATTTGGAACTTGCCCATAAATGAAACTTCATATTGGAGTATTTTTATGTCTAAATATCCGGAAAGAGAGTTTTTTGTCACAGAAAAAGCAAAACCTCATACAAGAGTTTTCTTGAGATATTTGCAAGATAGTGATGGGGATGGATTTACTAATAGAGAAGAAATAGCCATTGGAACCGATCCTCACAATGCTTTATCGACCCCTTATGCAAAAATTTGTGTAACAACTAACTCGAAAATAAATGGAAGCAATGTAACAGTTCATGTAAAATTTTCTAATGTAGGAAACTATGATGCCTATGGTATAGAAGCTAGATTAATATCTCCAGATAATTCAACTATGATTATTGATGGTCGCGTTGGAGGAAGCGGTCGTTTAGGTCCAACGAAATCGATTTATCCCAACTTTGATACTTTTGAATTTAAGATACTCGATCAGAATTTTTCCAAACCAATATTGCTACTAACATATAACGATCCTTTAGGCAATCATAGATATATTTCAAGCATCAATTTATGTAATCTTTCTTCTATCAAATTTAATATATCAAATATGATCGAAGAATATGGTTTATTTTCTTATACATCATCAATGTATGGATACAATGAATCTAATCCTCTTCTCATCTCCTATTATAATCCAACAGATACAATCATTAAAGAGGCTAAATATATAGTATCCTATCAAACAATAGATGGAGGTATTATCTGGGAACATAATATGACTGTGAATCTTTTGCCAGGTTATAACCCAATAATTACCAATATGACTCCTTCTGATTTTCTCACAAACTTAAGTATTGGATACCCAATGAAAGTGGTTGTTTTTCTTACTGATTATCAGGGAATTATTATTGATAGTTCAATCCAACACATGGTTATTGCATCATCAAAGAATGAAACAGATATAGATCCAGATGCAAAGATAATTGTTAGTCCGAGCGAATGGAATATAAATGCTAGAGTAGGAGAATCTGTCAACAAATCATTTACTGTTTTTAATATCGGGAAAAATATTCTGCATATTTTTGTTAAAAGTGATTTAAATATTACATGTCGTAGTAACTGCTTTAATGAAACAGAAGCACATCTCTTGATTCTTCCGGGGTCTTCGGAAAGAATAAACATATTGCTGGATACTTCACATTCGAAGATTCTCAATGACAGTATTTATTTCTATACATCAGATCCAGAAAACCCTTTTATAAAAATTAACTTAACTGGAACAATTGGTCCGCCGGATGATATTGGGCTTAATTTTAATGATATTTCATTTTCAAATAATCATCCCAGTGAAGGAGAAAATATTACAATATATGCAACTATTCACAATTACAGAAATACCAGTGTTATGAATGTAACTATTCAATTTTTTGATGGTTACCCAGGATATGGAGGTAAACAAATTGGAAGTAATCATATTATTAACCTCATCGAAAGTGAATCTTCTGTTATAGTTTCGCAACATCTGATTTATAATTCTACAATTCATGATATCTATGTAATTATAGATCCCAGTGATCAAATAATAGAATGTAATGAATACAACAATCTAGCCATTGGTGTCTTAAATACTACCCTTAATCCTTCAACTATTGCTACTATTTCTGGATATGAAGCAGTGGAGTTAACAGCAAATTATTCGCTCTCAGGGAACATAAAAATTGAGGACAATGGAATCCTGTTAATTAATGGTTCAAGGATTCAAATATCTTCCGGTAAAAAACTTGAAATATTCGATAATGGAACACTTATGTTAGTAAATGATGGCAACCTATCAACTGACAAAATTTATGTTTATGATAATGGAAAACTTATTTTACATGAGGGAGAAGCCATAATAGAAAAGTTATCCGTACAGAGTCTGTCTCCTACTTATCTTGAAAATATGAACGTAAAAGGCTCTTACCTCAATATTTCCGCTTCAGAAATATATATGGTGAACTCCATAACGAACTTCACAGGAAAGGATGGAAATAATGGTGCAGGTTACGGAGGAAATGGATATCCGGGAGAAAATGTTTATTTTAACATCTCTTCTCAATTAGAAACTGATATAATAAATTGTTCTTTATATGTGGCATCAGGAAACGGAGGAAATGGAGCCGGAGCAGCCGATTATTATATAAATGGGGGAAATGGTGGTAACGGTGGACGGATATCAAGTAAATTAGTCTCAAAATCGATATTAAAAATTATTGATACAAAATTGAAGTTTGTTAGTGGAAACGGAGGAAATGGTGGAACAGGCGGCCCTCGTCATAAAGGTGGAGATGGAGGAGATGGAGGGCATATTATTTTGGAAATAAATTCATCAGATGAACTGCTTATAAGTAATTCAGCTATATCTATTTTGAGTGGAAACGGAGGAAATGGAAACACTGTTTATCCAATAGGCGAAGATGGATGGGGTGGAGATGGAGGTCATGGAGGAAACATTACTTTTTGTCTAACAACTACTTCTGTAATAGTTTCAAATTCCTCAGTTGATATACATAATGGTAACGGTGGAGATGGAGGAAGAGGAGGCAGTGGTTCCTCGACGGCATGGGCTGGTGGTAACGGTGGAAATGGAGGTGATGGAGGAACCTCTAATTTTTCAGTGCATTCTATCTTTATAAAGCTAAATAACAAAAATAAACTAACCTTTTCAAGCGGAGATGGAGGTGATGGAGGTGATGGAGGTTCAGATGATGGTGAACATACTGGAAATGGAGGTGATGGAGGTGATGGAGGTGATATAAAAATTAACATCTATGAGGGATTAAATATAAATTTGAATGAATGGTTATTGGAAGTGGGAGAAGGAGGATTACATGGAATTAGTCCGCCACCAAGTGGTTCAGCCACTCAAGGTAGCGATGGAAATGATGGATTCAATGGAACCAAACTACTTTTTATATCAAATGGTAATGGAAAAGAGATTTTGGAAAATACAATTTTCCCGTTCGATAAAATATTTTATTTTAATGATCTCCATAAAATAGAAGCGTACTTCTACTGGGATAAAGATAACCCCAAAAAAATTGATGATGCATTTGATATTCCTAACCCAGTTGGATATCATACATTGCATTTATATGGGACAGGAGAAAAAATATCTCTTTCATGTATTCTCAACTACACTATTTTAGATTCTACTTCTGATGAGGATGGCGACGAACTAGAAAACTTACTAGAATATTCATTTGGCATCAACCCCCTGTCTAATGACACTGATAACGACTCACTAAGTGATTATTTCGAATTAATAAACGATTTCGATCCATGTAATGAAGACTCAGATTATGATGGAGTAATAGATAATCTTGATATTGAATATCTAGATCCTCCCGATTTTGTTGTAAATGAGATTTATACTACAGAAACAAATATTGTAGAAGGAGATGTTGTTACTCTTTATGCAAATATAACTAATATCGGCAATTCTTCTGGTAAAAACTTTACAGTTTCGTTTTTTATAGGGGATCCTGAAGTAGATAGGAGTATTATTTCTCATATCGCTTGTAGTGGGGAATTAGTACCAAATAGTAGCACAATTATTGAGTGTAAATGGAATACTAAAGGTTGTGCAGGGAGTAACAATATTTATGCTATAGTGGATACCCGAAATAATATATATGAAGCAAATGAAAGTAACAACTTTAATATTACAAACATAAATATACATCCAAAGCCCGATCTTTTCCCGATAAACCTTTTCTTTAAACCAAATAATACGGGAGACAGTGTAGATATATTTTGTCATATCAAAAACAAGGGTTCCAACTCAACTGGATTCGTGGTTAAATTCTATGATGGCAATCCTATAGTAAATGCTACGTTGATAGGCATTAATGAAATTTCTTCACTTCAAACAAATTCCTCAGTAATATCCTATATTAAATGGAATGGAAGTTCAGGATTACACAACATTTATGTAGCTGTGGATGAGAGCAATAATATTATAGAATCAAATGAAAGTAATAATATAATTAATATGACTATATTTATTCCTTATTTACCTGATCTAAAAATAGATCCTTCAGATATTCGTATTTCTGATTACTCGCTAACCGAAGAAGATATTGTATGGATTAATGCAACAGCTCACAATATTGGAAATGCTGATGCTGAGAATGTGACCATCAGCATTTATGCTGATACAACACACATTACTGATATAATCATTCCTTGGATAAATGCTTTTGCCAACCAAAATATTTCGTTTAAATGGGTTGCAGTAAAGCATACCCACCAAATAAGGATACTCGTTGACATGGGCAATATAATTCCAGAAATAAACGAGAGTAATAATGAAGCATTCATAAATATAAGCGTAAAAACTAAAGCAGATCTAACGCCACAGAGCATTGGTTTTTCCAAACAAAATCCAATGGAAAAAGATAGAATAACGATAAGTTCTAGTATAATGAATAAAGGCGAAACAGATGCCTATAATGTGATCGTTAGGTTATTAATTGATTCTTCAATTGTTAGTGAAACAACCTTTGACATAATTCCAGCAAATGAAAGCAGATCTATTTTCGTGGAGTGGAATCCCGAAGCTGGATCACATGAAATAAAAATAATTACTGATCCAGATAATATAATTAATGAAATTAACGAAAGCAATAATGAAATTATTTCACCAATTGAAATAAGTGCGCAACCACCATATGTAAAATTATTTTCACCAAATGGTGGAGAAAATCTAATAAAAAATCACTCTCATGTTATTACATGGGAAGCAAAAGGCGATCTTGGAGCATATCCAATTTCTTTATACTATTCTGCTAATGGCGGCATAACTTGGACACTGATAGTGTCAAATATCTCCAACAATGGTTATTATAGCTGGGTGGTTCCTAATATAGAAACTGCAAATGCTTTAATAAAAATAAGTTGCAAAGATATCTATGGCAATCTAATTAACGATAGTAGTGATTTAACATTTGCAATAGATCCCCCATTTGAAGGTAATAATAGGATATCAGATATAAATCTCATAACCCACAATGAAAGAAAAATATCTGATAAGAATTGGTATTATCCCAATGTGCCTGTAGTAATGAGTATATGGGTTTTAATAATGGGCGCAATTTTTATAATTTGGTACCATAGGAGAAAAAAAGTAAGATGAAGAACATGAAATATAGGAAGGTGATATCAACATTTTTCTTTATCTTTCTGAATGTTATTTTCGGAGTGTTATTCAGCAACCTCATGTCCAATTCAATATTCTTTAATCTACCTCAATACTCTTCAACTACAGATACCGAAAACAACCAGATAGTTGGTATGGGCGTAGGTTTACCTAGCGATTATATATTTATTAACAGAGATGATGGCAAAATTTTCTTTACCAACGGCAAAGGAATAAATGGTTGGTATGAGTATGGAACTGGAAATCCAAAATTACCAGCAGGAAATTATGTGTCCATTGCAGTTGGAGATGGAACTACTGCTGGCTATGTTTATATTTTGAGAGATGATGGAGCAGTATATTACACTAGTAGGGGAATAAATGGTTGGTATGAGTATGGAACTGGAAATCCAAAATTACCAGCAGGAA
>CAZNGK010000003.1:29016-29823 GCA_964572575.1 uncultured Thermoplasmatales archaeon
GTCCATTGCAGTTGGAGATGGAACTACTGCTGGCTATGTTTATATTTTGAGAGATAATGGAGGAGTATATTACACTAGTAGGGGAATTAGCGGGTGGATAGAAATGCCGATAATAATAGGTGGAAATTGGTGGAACTATTCTTACTCTCTTAGAAAACCCATCAATCTTTGGCTTTCATCTGGCTCTACTCCAGCAAATTATCAAGTTTTGTTGAATATTAGTTACGATGCTTCTATGAGCCCTGATTTTAGTGATTTAAGGTTTATAAGATATGCTGATAATACTACAGAATTAGACTACTGGATTGAAAGAAAGGTTGATGGAAGCTGGTGTAATGTCTGGGTAGAAATTGCTGATAACATTACTATAGAAAACAAAACATTGGCATGGATGTATTATGGCAATCCTAACGCCACATCAGCATCAAATGGGGATGAAACATTTTTATTCTTCGATGATTTTAATGATGGAATATATAGAGACAAATGGAATATTGATGAAAATAGTGGTGGTATAGGCACAGCTTACCAGTTTAATGGAAAATTATTTTTAAGAACTAAAGAAATAGATAGAACAATTAGTTTAATAACAAAAGAATCATTTGAAAGTTTGTTTGACAATCACAATGGAACTGTTTTGGAATATGATGTATGGACGAGATACAATCCGCCTTACCCAAAGGGAAAAGATGGAAGTTTGAGGACTTACATTTTAAATGAAAGCAATAATAAATGGATTAGAGGAATGTATGCAGGATGGAGTGGAAATGTTAAATTATATGATAGCAATGGAAATTCAACATTACT
>CAZNGK010000004.1:0-26434 GCA_964572575.1 uncultured Thermoplasmatales archaeon
GTTGCATAAATGCAAATTTACTGTCACAAACCATCGTTCATAAATTTATCTTGATTTCCTTAGCATCCGTGAGATAGTGGATACAGTTGAATAAAAAGTTTTCATTCGATTACATCCTTGGCCGTCTTTTGAGGAAATTTTAAAAAAGATGAAGTATTCATAGGGCGATGAAAGAACTAAAAATCAAGGACATTATGGATAAAAATCCGATTGTGGCAGAAGTACCTGGAAGAAGAGAGGATGTCCTCCGCATATTTGGAAAATATGAGGTCTCAGGAGTTCCTGTTGTAAAAGCAGGAACAAAAAAACTTGCTGGCGTGGTAACGAGAAATGACATATTTCGAAATCCAGAAGAGGATCAGCTTGCACTTATAATGAATGATAATCCAGTTACAATATCTCCTGATGCAAGTATAAGGAGAGCAGCAAAAATTTTTTATGAAAAAAGAATTCATGGAATTCCTGTTGTGAGAAAAGGTGAACTTGTTGGAGTTGTTTCCCCAACTGATGTTTTACGCGTGATAGCTAAAATGGCAGATGACATTGTAGAAAATTATCTCTCACCAATTTTTGTTCCTCTCTATCAAGAAACTCCTCTTCCTGCTGTAATGAAAATTTTCCGCATCACTGATGCCTCCGCCCTGCCTGTGCTTGATGAAAATGGGAATCTGGCGGGTATTGTAGCAGATGGCGACTTGTTTACTTTTTCACATTTGCAGGAAAGTGTTAAGCAAGCTGATATAGGGCTTGGGGAAGATGAAGATGTCTGGACATGGGAGGGGATAAGAGACGTTATGCGTTTATATTATGAAACCTCCCAGATACAGCTTCCGTCAGTGCCAGTCAAAGAAGTTATGATAAGAGATGTTATCACCACTTATGTAAAAGCTAAGATAGCAGATGCTGCCAATAAAATGCTTGAAAATGATGTTGATCAACTGCCAGTTATAGATGAAAATGATGATATTATTGGAATGATATATGATGTTGATTTAATGAAAGCTGTACTATGAATGATGTATATGATAAGTTAATGGCGATTGCAAAAAGGCGTGGCTTTCTTTACCCTTCATATGAAATTTATGGAGGTGAAGCTGGTTTTTATGATTACGGTCCATTAGGAAGTCTGCTGAAAAACAATATTGAAAATCTATGGAGGAAATTTTATATTTTTCAGGAAGGATTTTATGAAATATCAACCCCTGTTATAACCCCTTATGAAGTGTTGAAGGCATCTGGACATGTTGATGAATTTATTGATGAAATTGCAACATGCATTAAGTGTAATGCAAGCTTTAAGGTGGAAGAACTAAAAGATGAAAAATGTCCAATTTGTGGAGGTAGAGTGGAGAAAGGGAAACTTAATTTAATGTTCGAAACATCCATAGGAGCAAAGAAAAATAAGCCTGCTTTTCTCCGCCCCGAAACAGCACAGGGCATTTTTGTAGATTTTCCAATGTTATATGAGTTCTTCAGGAAAAAAATACCTTTTGGCGTTGTGCAAATCGGCAAGGGATTCAGAAATGAAGTTTCTCCTAGACAGGGAATAATAAGACTTAGGGAATTTTCAATGGCTGAAGCTGAAATCTTTTTTAGTAAGGAAAAGAAGAAGCATAAACGTTTCGAGGATGTAATGGAAGAGGAGATGAGGCTTCTTTTAAATGAAGAAGAGATGAAAATAAAGCTTGGAGAAGCAGTTAAAGCAGGGATAATAGGAAATGAAGCTCTCGCATATTACATGGCTATGACAAAGAATTTTTTGCTCGAAGCAGGTATAGATGAAAATAAACTTCGCTTCAGAAAGCATGCTGAAAATGAGCTTGCTCATTATGCAAATGAATGCTGGGATGCTGAGCTTTATTCAGAAAGATTTGGATGGATTGAATGTGTTGGCATTGCAGATAGGTCTGCATATGACCTGCAGGCTCATATGAAGGCAAGTGGAGCAGAAATGAGAGCCTTTGAGAAATATGAGAAGCCAAGAATAGAGAAGAGAAAAGTTATAAGGTTGAAAATGGATAAAATTGGACCAATTTTTAAGGATAAGGCAAAAATTGTAAAAGAAAAACTTGAGAATATGGAAATAGGAGATGAGGAGAAAATATCTGTTGAAATAGATGGAAAAATGTATGAAATAGATAGAGAATTATATGAAATTGAGGAAATAGAAGAAAAAGTATCTGGAAAAAGATACGTTCCTCATGTAATAGAACCATCTTATGGAATAGACAGAATATTTTATTTCATTCTTGAGCATAACTACAAAGAAATTGAAAAAGAAGGAGAGAAATATGTAATTTTAAGCTTGCCAGCATGCATTGCGCCTATAAAGGCAGGGGTTTTTCCTTTAATAAACAAAGATGGATTGCCTGAAATTGCAAGGGAAATTGAAAGAGAATTAAGAAGGAAAGGTATAATGGCAGTTTATGATGATAGCGGGAGCATAGGAAGAAGATATGCAAGAATGGATGAAATTGGTACTCCTTTCTGCATTACAGTAGATTATCAAACAAAGGAAGATGATACTATTACCATTCGCTTCAGAGATACGACAGAGCAAATAAGGCTACAGAGACAAAAGCTGGCAGATTGGTTGAAAGAGAAAATAGAATAGCTGTTTCCTCTATCTTTTTATACTCTTTAGCAATTTAATTCAAAATGTCATATGATATTGTTTACAGGAAGCAGAAAACTTTCAATGAAAAGATTATCGAGGAAATTTCATCAATTGTGCCAAATGTTTCAACTAAGGAGGCAGACAGAATTATTTATGCCAGAGATTACTGGCCTATAGCTTTACGCTGGTTTCTTGATGGCAAACTTCCAGCCCTGCCAGATTGCATAGTATGGCCCGAAAATAAAAAGCAGATTGCAGACTTAATTAAGTTTGCAAATAGAGAGAAAATTCCCATTATTCCATATGGTGGTGGTTCTGGTGTTGTTGGAGGAGCTGTTCCTATAGAAGGTGGAATCGTCGTTGACCTGAAAAGAATGGACAGAATTGTTGACATAGACGACGAAAGTTTAATGGTGGTGGCGCAGGCTGGCATAAATGGAATGAATTTAGAGCGAAAGCTCAACAGGAAAGGCTACACATTGGGACATATTCCTCAATCTCTTTATTGTTCGTCTCTTGGAGGATGGCTTGCATGCAAGGCGGCGGGGCAATTCTCCACAAAATATGGCAAAATTGAGGATATGCTTATTGCTTTAGAAGCAGTACTTGCAGATGGCACAATAATAAAATCGAAGGCAATCCCTCGCTCTTCAACTGCTCCACAGGTTGAGAGACTGCTAATTGGTTCGGAAGGTACTCTTGGAATCATAACAGAAGCAACACTCAGAATATGGCCTTTTCCTGAAGAAAGAGTCATGCTTTCTTTTGCTTTTGAAGATCTTTCTGAAGCCTTGCAGGCAGTGAGGAGAATTCTAAGGAGGAATGTTTATCCTGCAGTTGTGCGCATATATGACAGATTGGAAACAATGCGTCATTTTTATAAAATAGAGGAGGCAAAAGGCAAATGCATGCTAATTCTTATTATGGAAGGAGATAGCAAACTTGTGGAATTGGAAAAGGAAATATCAATTGAGGAATGCAAAAAACATGGCACGGAATGTGGAGAAGAGCCAGTAAAGCACTGGCTTGCCACGAGGTTCAACGTTAAAGAAAGTTCTGAATTCACACCAAGAGGTTTTATATTTGATACTGTCGAAATATCTGTTGCATGGAAAAATGCTTTGAAAGTGTATAATGAGATAATATCAGCAATGAGAAAAGTAGATGGAGTTGTAGTTGCATCTGGACATGCTTCTCATTTTTATCCCCAAGGAGTTTGCTTTTATTTTACCTTTGGTGGAGTGCCTCCAAAAGGTGTAGAGCCTTTTAAGTTTTATGAGACTGTATGGGATTCAATAATGAAAACCTGCATTGATAATGATGCTTCAATAAGCCATCATCATGGAATTGGATTAATAAGAGGAAAATGGCTAAAGGAAGAAATGAGAGAGAGATTTGAAATGCTGAAGAAAGTAAAGAAAGCAATAGACCCTCAAAATATAATGAATCCTGGCAAATTGGTGGAATTGGCAGAATCGGTGGAGAAATGAAGAAATATGCATGGATAATGGAAGCAATATCAAAAGCAAATTTTTCAACAAGAGCAAGGGCAATGAAATTATTTCTGATGGAAAAGAAAAAATATGTGCTAAGAAATAGAGAAGCAGATATAGATAGCATTATTAAATGCGCCCTCTGCCCAAACATGTGCAAATTCGATTGCCCTGTTTTGGAAGTAGAGAAGAATGAAGCAGTTTCTCCATCTGGTAAAATGCGCATTGCCTATTTCATAGAAACTGAAAGGATAAGTAGCGAAGATGCCATTGATTTAATGTATAAATGCACTGGATGTGATGCATGCAGACAGTGGTGTCCATTTGATTTTTCTGTGGGAGATATTTTAAGAGGAGTGAGAGCAGATATTATTTCAATGGATATGGTACCTCCAGAAGTTCTTAAAATTAAAGAGGATCTTGAGAGAGAGCATGTTGTTGGAAAGAGAAGCATAAAAGAGAATATAAAGAGAAACATAAAAATTGATTCACATGGAAAAGGATTGCTCTACTTTGTTGGATGCAGTGTGGCATCAGAGAGAAATGAGATTGCTGAAGCAATGTTAAAAATTTTTGATTATGCTGGAGAAGAATATTGCACAATAGAAGAATGGTGCTGCGGTTTCCCTCTTTACAATCTCGGGTTTATTGATATTTTCAAAAAATTTGCAGAGCATAATTTAAAAGAAATTAGAGAAAGTGGATGCAAAACAGTTGTATGCAGTTGTCCTACATGCGCTTATATGCTGAAGCAAATTTATCCAGAAATGGGATATAAGTTAAAGGTAAATATATTGCATTCATCAGAATATATCTTTACTTTGATTAAGGAGGGGAAAATAAAAACATGCTATGAGGAAGAATGTGTGTATCACGATCCCTGCACGCTTGCAAGAAAATTGCGTATAGAAGATGAGCCAAGAGAAGTGCTGAAAATTGCAGGAGCTGAGCTTAAAGAAAGTGATTTCAGCAGGAAATATACAAAATGCTGTGGCATGGGCGGACAATTAAGCAGGACAAATGCTGAAATAGCAGATAGGATGGCAAAAATGAGGGCAGAAGAGCTTTTAAGTGTGGCAAATTGCATTATTACAGCATGTCCTTCATGCAAAACAGCTTTTGAAAAGCATGGAAGAGTGTATGAGCTTTCTGAAGTTGTTGCGCTGGGATTAAAATGAAAGATGAAAAAATAAGGAAAAAGGTTGAGAAAATTGCAGGAAAAATTAGCAAGGGTATAATGGTGAGGGTAGAGAATAGAGTTGTTTATTTGGAAGGCAGAGCAAATTCGTGGGAAGACTATCTGAAGCTAGGCATTTTGGCGGGAAAAATAAAAGGTGTGAGAGGGGTGGTTAACAACATTGATTATCCTGGAAAGAAAAAAGCGATAAGAAAGCAAGGCAGGAAAGAGAAGGTAGGGGAAGCAGATGTCGTTATAATTGGTGCAGGCGTTGTTGGCTGTGCAATTGCGAGAGAACTTTCAAAATATGAAATAAACGTTATAATCATTGAAAAAGCTGAAGATGTTGCATGTGGTGTTACAAAAGCAAATAATGCAATGGTTCACACTGGTGTTGGAGAAAAAATGGGAACGTTGAAACAAAGGCTTTGTGTAGAAGGACATAAAATGTATGAAAGACTGTGCGAAGAGTTGAATGTGCCATATGAGAAATGTGGGATGTGGATTATATTAACAAAAGATTCATTGAAATTTAAGATTCCTTCTTTTCTCGCAAATTTCATTGCCAAGAGAATTATTCCCTTCATTATTTTACGACGAGGTAAAAAGCTTGGCATACCAATGAAAGTGGTGAAGAGAAAAGAACTGTTGAAAGAAGAGCCAAATGTTACAAAGGATGCATTGGTTGCGGTATACTCACCAACATATGGCATAACTTCTCCATATTTACTAACCATAGCTCTTGCAGAAAATGCAATTGAAAACGGCGCTAAGATAATGCTTAATACTGAAGTTGTTGATATTATGGTAAAAGATGGGAAGATAAAAGGAGTAGTTACCACAAAAGGAATTATAGAGGCAAAATATGTAATAAATGCAGCTGGATTGTATGCAGATGAAATTGCAGAGATGGCTGGAGCAAGGGAATACACCATTCATCCTAAAAAAGGGGCAACGCTCATTTTTGACAAGGAATATGGAAATTACATAAATCATTCAATGAGTTTGCTCCGCCTTCCAAGGACAGAACATTATAAGGGAGGAGGCGTAATGCTTACTATCGATGGCAACATTCAATGGGGACCAACCATTTCTGAAGTAGAGGATAAAGAGGATACATCTGTTACTGCTGACGAAATTGAGGAAATTTTCAGCATGTTTTCTCCCCTTCTCCCACATTTCCCAAGAGCAGTTATTGCATATTTCTCTGGAGTAAGGGCAGCAACATTCACAGAAGATTTTTTCATAGAAGCCTCTGAAAAGGTAAAAGGTTTTATTCATGTTGCAGGCATACAGTCGCCAGGGCTAACGGCAGCTCCTGCAATAGCAAAAATGGTGGTAAACATTTTGGAGAAGGAAATACCTCTCAAGAAAAAAACAAATTTTAATCCTTATCGAAAAAAGCCCATTGTATTTCGAGAGTTAAGCATTGAGGAAAAGAAAAAGATGGTTGAAAAAAATCCTGCATATGGAAAAATTGTATGCAGATGTGAGCATGTTACAGAAGGAGAAATAATTGATGCCATTCATAGCAAAATACCGGCTTTGAATATGGACGCCATAAAGCGCAGAACAAGAGCAGGAATGGGAAGATGTCACGGAAGCTTCTGCCTGCCAAAAGTTGCAGAAATTCTTTCGAGGGAAGCAGAAATTCCATTGGAAGAAGTTTTGAAGGATGGAGAAGGCTCTCGCCTTTTTATAGGAAAAGCAAAATGTTTGCTGGAGGAAAAATGAAGGCTGGCGTCGTTGTCATTGGTGGCGGGCCAGCAGGACTTGCTGCCTCGCTTAAGGCAAGTGAATATACAGATGTAATGCTGTTGGAGCGCGAGGAGCTTGGAGGGATACTTCAGCAGTGCATTCACGACGGCTTTGGAAATTTCATTTTCGGAAAAATGCTTACAGGTCCAGAATATGCAGAGCATTTTATAGAGAGAGTAAGAGATGCAGGCGTTGATATACGAGTTGGCACAACTGTTTTGCAGATAAATGGAAAGAAAATTGTTGCCTCTGGCTCAGATGGCATTCTTGAAATAGAAGCGAAGGCAATAGTGCTTGCCATGGGGTGCAGGGAGAGAAGTAGATGTCAAATTTTAATTCCAGGCATGAGACCAGCTGGCATATATACTGCAGGAACTGCACAACGCTTAATTAATGTTGAAGGAGTGATGCCCGGAAGAAAAGTGGTTATCCTAGGCTCTGGAGATGTAGGCTTAATAATGGCACGCCGTCTAACTTTAGAAGGAGCTGAAGTAGAGGGAGTATATGAAATAATGCCAAAGCCTGGAGGACTTATAAGAAATGTTGTTCAATGTCTTCATGATTATAATATTCCTCTGCATTTACGCCATACAGTTGTTGACATTAAAGGCAAAAAAAGGCTTGAAGGAGTTGTAGTTGCAAAAGTAAATGAGGCAATGAAGCCAATAAAAGGGACAGAACGTTTTATTCCCTGTGACTGCTTAATTTTGGCAGTTGGGCTTATTCCAGAAAATGAATTATCGAGGCAAATTGGAGTTGCTATCGATAGCCGTACTCAGGGTCCAATAGTTGATGAAAGAATGGAAACCAGCGTGGCAGGCGTATTTGCATGTGGTAATGTAGTGCATGTTCATGATTTAGTTGATGACGTGACTATAGCTGGAGAGATAGCTGGAGAAAATGCAGGAAAATATGCAATAGGAGAGCTTGAGAGAATAAGGGAAGCGAAGGTAATTGCAGGAGAGAATGTAAGATATGTTGTCCCCCAGATTTTGAGGGGCATGGAAGATGTAACGTTCTATTTAAGGGTGGAGAAAGAAATGGAAAATGTAAAGCTAATTGTTTCCGGAGAAAAAACTTTTGAGAAGAAGTATAGAATTGTCAGACCAGCTGAAATGGTGAAAGTAAAAGCGAGTGCAGATGTGCTTACCTCTAATGAGGTGAGAATAGATGTCAAAAGCTGAATTTATATGTATCCGTTGCCCCGTTGGATGCAAAATAATTGTAGAAAATGAAGAAATTATAGGAAATGAGTGCAAGAGAGGGGAGGAATACGTTATACAGGAAATGAAAAATGCAAAAAGAATATTGACAACGACGGTTTTTATTGAAGGAAAACAGAGAATGCTTCCTGTAAGAAGTGATGGAGAGATACCGAAAGAATTGATTAAAGATTGCATGAAAGAACTCGCGAAAGTAAGAGTAAGGTTACCAGTAAAGCGAGGGGATGTAATTTATAAAACAAGCACTGGAATAAATATTATTGCAACCCGGAGCATGGAAAAATGAAATATATAATGGCTATAGATGAAGGCACAACAGGCATAAGAGCAGTTATCGTTGATAATGATGGCAATATAATAAGCAAGGCATATGAAGAAATCTCTCAGATTTTTCCACATACAGGATGGCATGAGCAGGATGCAGAGGAAATCTGGAGGAAATGTATTATAGTTATAAAAAAAGCGCTGAATGAGGGAAAGATAAAAGCAAGCGAAATAGAAGCTATTGGCATAACAACACAGCGGGCAACAAATCTTCTATGGGATGAAAAAACTGGAAAACCAGTATATAATGCAATTACATGGCATGATACAAGAACTGCAGAGGTATGTAGAGAAAGAGATAATATATTTAAGATAAAAGCTATGAGAGGAGTTGGAAGTTTAGTAAAAAATGCATCAAAAATTTTTAAAGGAATCAGAAGGACAAAAAGTGGAGCATTGTTAATAACAGCTTCAAGTCTTTCTTTTTCTCCTGCTTCCTCACTTGCACACACATATTGGATTTTGAATGAAGTTGAAAAAGCAAAAAAAGCTGAGAATCTCTTATTTGGAACAATAGATACATGGCTTTTATGGAAACTCACTGGTGGAAAAGTGCACGCAACAGATTATTCAAATGCAAGCGCAACAGGAATGTTTAATCCTTTCTCCTTAAAATGGAATAATCTTTTTCTTGAAACATTTAATATTCCCTATGATATACTTCCAGAAGTTAGGGAAACAAGCGGAGATTTTGGCGTGATTGATAAAAAAATTTTAGGGGTTGAGATACCAGTGATGGGTGTTATTGCGGATCAGCAATCAGCATTATTTGCAGAAGGATGTTTTAATGCAGGTGAGGTTAAATGCACTCATGGAACAGGAAGCTTCATAGATATGAATATTGGAAATAAATTATATGGAAGTATTCACAAGCTTCTTCCTTTTATTGCATGGAGAATGAATGGAAAAACAAATTATATGCTGGAGGGAATGATGAATACAAGTGGAGCAGCCATTCAATGGCTTAGAGACAATCTCGGAGTAATAGACGAACTAGAGGATTCAGAGAAACTGGCTTTAAGCGTGGATGATGCAGGAGGTGTTTATTTTGTGCCTGCTTTCACTGGCTTATCCTCTCCTTACTGGGATCCACATGCATGTGCAATTGCTGTTGGTCTCAGTAGAAAAACAAAGAAAGAGCATATAGTGAGGGCTGTTTTGGAGGGCATTGTTTATAGGTGTAGAGATATACTTCTTGCAATGGAAGAAGATACTCGTCTCAAAATATCATCTATAAAAGTAGATGGAGGAGCATCAAAAAACAATTTTCTACTGCAATTTATGGCGGACATGCTAAATGTAAAAGTGGAAAGACCAAAAATTCTTGATGTAACTGCACTTGGCTCAGCATATATTACTGGAATTGCCTCCGGTTACTGGCAAATGGAAGAAATTGCTGAAAAAAGGAAAATTGATAGAGTATTTGAACCAAGAATAAGTGAAGAAAAAAGAAGAGCATTATATGAAGGATGGAGAAGAGCCATTGAAAGAGCCAAAAGATGGAAAAGATGGAATGGACAAACACAATGAATGTTTTTATCTTCGATAATTCAAATTGTCAATACTTAAGGATTTTTGATGGATGTATATTCAGGATGATTGATCTCAAAAATTAGTGAACGAAAATCTCAACGCAATCATTTTCCTAATTTTGAATTAACACCTCATCAGCTACACAAAAGTTTTAATATAAAAAGCATAATTTTCTTCATGAAAAAATTAATCTGCTTTGTTGTGCCTTTTCTTTTAATTTTTCCTGCGTTAGCTAATAGTGAGGATAAAATTGAAAAAATAATAAGCGAGGTTGATGGCAATATTCTCTTTAACTATGTAAAAACCATTCAGGATTTTGGCGAGCATGTTACAGGAAGTGAAAAATGCAATGAAGTAGCTGAATACCTCTATAATGAATTTAGAGAAATTGGCTTGCAGGTAAGCTACCATGAATGGAATAGTGGAAAATACGGAGGAAAAAATGTTATTGCTGTCCTGCCAGGAAAAACAAATTCAAGCGTTATCTTATCTGCTCACTATGATAGCTATCCCACTTCTCCAGGCGCAGATGATGATGGCACCGGCATCGCCTGCCTCCTGATGGCGGCAGAAATATTGAGCAAATATGATTTTTTCCATACAATAAAGTTCATTGCTTTTTCAGGTGAAGAGCAGGGTGCGCTTGGGAGCACAGAATATGTGAGGGAATCGTATGAAAATGGAGAGGATATAGTGGCAGACATAAATGTTGATACAGTTGGGCATGCAGTTAGTGGGGAAGGAGGGAGTAAAATAAGAGTTCTTACAGATGAAGCATCAATATGGATAACAGATATTGCAGAAGAAATGAGCAATGAATACAACATAGGCTTGTCTCTCTTCAGACATGGTAATTTCCCTGCTGGAGACCACCAATCATTTCTGGATTATGGATATGAAGCAGTATTTTTGGTTGAATATGAATTCAATTCCAATATGCATACACCAAATGATACAATAGAACATGTGAATATAAGCTATTTAACTAAGGTTTGCAAGCTTGTTTTGGCAACAACAGCAAAAATTGCAGATACTCAGTTTAATGTGAGAGTGAGGTTTGGTGAACCCAGAATAGGAGGCGTTTATATAAACGATAGAAAAGTAATGACTACAGAAAAGCATTATGCAATAATCATAGGCAGAATATATGCTCAGGCAAATGTTATAAGCAATGAAGAAGCAAGGAGAGTCGAATTTTATTTTGATGGAAAATTAGATGGATTCTGCAATACTTCGCCATATGAATATGTTTATAAGGATATTGCATTTTTCAAGCATTCAATAAAAGCAGTAGCAGTAACTGGAAATGGCAACGATATCTGCAGGATGGAAGTGCTGGTATTCAATCCTCTCCCACCAGGTCCACCTCATGATTAAAATTTAAATAAGAATTTGTATGAAATATCGGGAGCAGAAAATGATTAAGGATTATCCTTCATAGGAGAGGTTACGTTAACCAGATTAAGATTAATTCATTTTCTTAAGTCTTCAGTATCTATCTTCCGCTTGCCTGTATCTTTAAAATTTTATTTCTGTTTTTCCTTTATACCTGTTCTTCTTTTGCCCACATTTCCATTTTCCTTTTCTTTTCCATTTCTCTGAGTTCCACTCTCCTTATTTTTCCGCTTATTGTCTTTGGCAGGCTTTCAACAAATTCTATCTCTCTCGGATACTTATAAGGAGCTGTCTGCTGTTTTACAAAATTTTGTAATTCCTTGATTAGTTCCTCACTTGGCTCATATCCTTTAGCAAGAACAATAAATGCCTTAACTATGTTGCCTCTTATTTTATCTGGTGATGCAACAACAGCTGCTTCTAAAACAGCAGGATGCTTAACTAGAGCATCTTCTACTTCAAATGGGCCAATACGATAGCCAGATGATTTTATTACATCATCTGCTCTTCCTTCAAACCATATATAACCATCTTCATCCATTCTTGCTAAGTCGCCAGTCAAGTATAAACCATTGATTGCCAGCTCTTCCAGTTTCTTACCATTCCAGTAGCCAACCATTAAGCCAGGATGAGTAATAGGCACTGCAATCTGTCCAACCTGTCCAACTGGGACTTCGTTGCCTTCCTCATCAACTAACTTTATGCCTGCTCCTGGCATTGGCTTGCCCATTGAGCCTGGCTTAATCTCGATGCCATCATAATTGCATACTAAGCCTGTTGTTTCTGTTTGGCCATAGCCGTCGTATATTTTCACGCCATATGCCTTGTAGAATCTATCTATAACCTCTCTATTCAAAGCTTCTCCAGCACTGAGGAATTTTTTCATATCTCGCAAATCATAGCTTTCCAGATCTTCCTGAATCCACATTCTGTATTCTGTTGGCGTTGCGCAAAGCCTATTGACGCGATATTTCTCCATAAGCTCAAGGTATTTTGCTGGATTAAAGCGTCCATTATAAATGAGTTGACTTGCTCCTGTTGCTAAAGCCACGCCAATTGGGCTCCAGAACCATTTTGCCCATCCTGGCGAGGTGGTAGCCCATAACAATTCATCTGGCTTGGCTGCCCACCAGTAAACGGCATTGGTTTTAGACATGCAATAAATCCATTTATGATCATGCATTACTCCTTTTGGATCGCCAGTAGTGCCAGAAGTATAGTTGATTGTCATTATATCTGTGGCTTTTATCTTCTCTTTTTCCAGATAGCGAGATTGCTTTGGTACTTCTTTTTCATAGCTAAGCCACCCATCTCTTTCCTCGCCAACAACAATATAATTTTCAACTGGGATTTTATCACGCACTTTTTCAACTTCTTCAGTTGAGGCAATGGAAGCGATGATAGTTTTTGCTTGGCAATTATTTGCCCTATATTCTATATCCTTTGCACGTAGCATGTCGGGGCATGGCACAACTATTGCACCTATTTTGAAGCTTCCAAGTTGTGAGGCAAAAACTTCAGGAAGGCGAGGAAGAATGACCATTATTCTATCTCCCTTTTTCATTCCAAGGCTGTGTAAAAAATTTCCAAATCTGTTTGACTCATCTCTTAACTCCCAGTAAGTCGTTTTTTCTCTCCTACCTTCTGCATCTTCAAAATAGATTGCTACCTTGCTTCTATCTTTTGCATGCTCATCTACAACATCGGCTATGGAGTAATATTCTGGCACATCCCATACAAAATTCTTTACCCATTCCTCGTATTTATCAGCCATGTTGTTGGAATTGCATATATATTATTAATAATTTCGATGAGGTGGCTAAAATAAATTACATGAAGGTTGGTATAATGAAAATGTTCTATATGCATTTCATTGCTTCCATTTCCGTTTATTTTCATCTAGCAGATGGAGTATGATAATATTTATCAATGCTTCAAATATTAATATCATGAAGAAAGTGGGTATGTTGACTGCTTTCATTTTATTCATTATTATAATGCCTACTTCTTTCACATTCCACATAAATAGATTTGATTACCCTCAAAATATATCTTATCTACAAAATACATCTTTTACCTCTGATTACAAACCACATGTTGTTGTAGCAGTGTTAGATTCAGGAATAAACCCCTATCACGAAGTTTTCAGGAGATGGAATGCAACAACACATCCTTCTCATTATATTGAAGGATTTCCAGAAGATGCGCCAGCAATTAACTTAACCTTTGGCAGGAATTGGCAAGATAATTATGAAAAAGATAAAGAGGCATGGAAAAGCTTAGAAGAGAAAAAATTGTACTGGTTTCCTCACACAAATATAATTGGCATATCTTTTGGACAATCAACGTGGTATAGAAGAGAAGAGCCTGGAGATACTATTTTAGATGACAATGGTCATGGAACTTCTATATCATCTGTGATAGCAGAGATAAATCCAAATGCAACAATCTTGATGGTTGAAGTAGGAGGGAATAAACTGAAGGAAGCTCTATCATGGACAGTAAACCAATCCTGGATAGATGTAATTGATATTGAATTTGGTGTTTGGTATAAGCCAAGATTATTTTTCTGGACAACTGTATGGTGGAAAGGATTGGAAGATATTACTAAAAGAGGGGCAGAAAATGGAAAGATAATTGTTACAGCAGCCGGCAATAGACCATGGATAAATCCATGGTTATCTTATATAAGCGGTCCTCCATGGGTGTTGTGCATTGGAGGAGCAGAAGATTATTGTCATGGAATAAGTGTTTCAGCTGCCAAAGGTGCAGATTATCTATCATCATATACACAAATAACAGCATATTTCCAAAGCACCACAGATTATTGGCCCGCTTCTGGAACAAGTTTGTCTGTTCCTACAGTAGCAGGAACTATTTCCTCCATCATTTTAAAGATAAGGCAGGAATTAAATTATACCCATGGGATTAAAAATGGGGCATTGATTGATTTGCCAGAAAAAGGAATCAAAATAACAAATTTGGATGTGAGAAATGTAATAAATCATACTGCTGTTTACTGGAATACAAGTGAATGGAGCTTATATGACTGGATATTCAAATGGCCCTATAGAAATGCTACATTCCCACCTACAGGAGAACCTTTTCCATTGTGGTTCAAACTTTTATTAAGAAAGAGGACTCTAACACTTCCTGTAAATTCATTTGCTCCCTGGCTTCAGATGGGATGGGGATTTGTTAATGAAAGCATAGTTAACATTACAGTAGATATTTTGCTCGGCAGGAAGGAAATGCCAGAGAAGCCAGAAGAAGCAATAAAATATATGCAGTATATTTACAATCTTCGACTAAGAATATGGATTTAAATTTATCTGATACCTTTTTGTTCTTTTTAATGTTTCTAAAAACACTTTAGAAATTTATATTAATGCCAAACTATTTCAGAAATTCTGTGATAAGAATTGGACCGGCGGGCATACCTTTATCATGCAAAGAGCGGACAAATATAGATGGGATTATTTATACACGATGCCTTGGCTTATCTGCAATGGAAATAAGATTTTCTAGGGCATTTGTAAGTGAGGAAGAAGCGAGGCATATAAAAAAGGCTGCAAAAAAAAGTGATATTGAGATATCTGTACATGCACCATACTATATAAATCTTGCAGGAGACAAGATGAATGTGGAAATGGGTAAAGAGAAGATAATAAAATCCCTGCAGCTTGCTCATCTTATGGGTGCACGTGTAATGACAACTCATCTTGGCTTTTATGGAAATCTTTCAAAAAAAGAAACAATGAGAAGAATAGTTAAAAACTTGAGGGAGATAAGGAATGAAGTTAAGAAGAAAGGAATAGAAGTTAAAATTGGCTTGGAAACAATGGGTAGGAAAGAGGTTTTTGGGAGCATTGAAGAAATTGTAGAAGTTTGCAAACGCGTCAAGGGAACGGTTCCAGTGCTTGATATGGCTCACATTCATGCCCGCTGTAACGGTTGTCTCCATGAAAAAGAAGATATTCAGCGAATTTTTGATATTACAGAAAGTCTGAACTTGGAACACTATCTGATTCATGTAACTGGAGTAAAATATGATAAGGATGGAGAAATGTATCACACTCCAATAAGAAAAGGAGATTTTCCAGTCATAAAATTAATGGAATGCATTCTTGAAAACGATTATGATGCAACCATAATATCAGAATCTCCCTTAGTTGAGCATGATGCAGTATATACCCAGATATTGCTCGAAAGAGCAATGGAAATGATTAAATGAAGTTTAAGGAGTCTGTTTCATATATCAAAAAGCAAATTGAAAGCATGCTTAATGAGGTAGAAGAGGATAAAATAGAGGAAGCAATGAAATATTTTTTTGAAGCAAATACAATCTTTGTTTATGGTGCTGGAAGAAGCGGACTGGTGGGAAAAGCATTTGCAATAAGGCTTGTTCATCTGGGCTTTCCGACTTTTGTCATAGGAGAAACAATTACAATGCCGGTAAAAAAGGGAGATTTAGTTATTTTAATATCTGGCTCAGGAGAAACCATTCCAGTTGCAATGACTGCAGAAATAGCCCGCAGACTCGGAGCAAAACTTATTTCTATAACTGCAAATCCCGATTCGCACATTGCAAGATTTGCCGATTTGGTTTTCATTTTAAAGCCAAAGAAAAAGGATAAAGAACTTGCACCTCTTGGCACTTTATTTGAAGCTTCGGCATGGATTTTTCTCGATGGCTTAATAGCAGAATTAATGGCAAGAAAAGGAGAAAATGAAGAAAGTATGAAAAGGAGGCACGCCACTCTTGAATAACTAAGAAGGCTCTTGAATAACTAAGAAGCAAAAAAGGAAGATATCCATAGTGGACGAGCTATGCTATCTATCATCTCCTCCCATTTCTCATCTGTAAGACGTTGTTTTACTGGCTGTTTGAATTCATAATAGCTCAAAACTGGTCCAGCACCAATATATAACGAATCATCCCTATACACAACCAGAATTAGATCAATGTATCCAACTCCTTCCTCCAGGCATTGCATTGTATTCGCATCTGTATGAACATCTGCAACCAACAAAGTTTTCCTTGCTTCCCTGTTAAATCCTGTGACAGTTTCATTTATCTCATCAACAAAATTGCTCAAAAAGTTATAGTCACTTTCATTTAATTCTTTTCCCTCAAGCTCTTTCCTTGAAATTTCTAGTAGCATATCCAGGATGCTCCCAAGTTTGATAAGACGATATTCTTCTGTCTCATTTATAACACCAAAATTTTTCAACCCGTTTAAAGTCATGTTAACTAACGCTTTCATCCTTGCATAAAATTCTGGAACAGGCTCAACATATCCAGCTGTCGGGGGAGGTATTCCGGAATAACGTGGAGTGTAACTCTGCTTTGCATAGAGGATTGTGTCATGCCTTAATTCTGTCCATGAAGCCAAAGAAGTTTGCAATTCCTTATCCAGCCATGCTTCAGTTTGCATGAAGGGAGGATACACTTCATCAAATTTCTTAATCAATGCTTTTAAAGTATAAAGCCAGCTCCAGTATAAGTTGCGATTCCACTCAGATATATTTATGCTGTCGAATTTTTCTATAAGCATATTCAGCTGTTTATAGTAGCTTGTATTTTCACCTTCATATTCAGTATCACCCTCATTTTCGAGAATTTCTATTGCTCTGTCAGAGCCAAGAACTGCCATCACATCTAAGCCACGGGGAAAGCATCTCATTGCTCCTCCATAAGTTATCTCCATAGTAAATGGCTTGCCATTACCAACATACATTCCAACAGCGGGAGAAACAAGTTGCTGAAATATATAGCTATCTGGTACAAATCTCTGTCCCATAAATCGCATGCCCTTAGTTTTATTCAATACCTTATTCAGTTTATCTTTTGTAAATGGAGGAGATATAATGCAGTTACCTGTCCCGCCGTATATCGCCGGACTCCTCATTTTTGCCAGCTCTATTTTAATGGTAAGAAGATTGCTTTCATTTGAAAGGATTATAGCATTTGTTTCATTTGTTTCATTTCCAAAAATTTTTGTTAGACATTCTAAATACTCATAAGGTGTTAAATCATCTGCAGTGCCAACAAAAAAGGAAGTTATTGCATACATCTTCTTCCATAAATCGAAGGCGTTATTTTTGTCAATGTTTATTTCTGCAAGTTCTGAAGATATCAAGCAGGCTTGCAGAGTGGCAATATTTGAATCTTCTTCGGAAATCAGAAACTCACAACTTTGGCAATATGGTTTGCCACCTTTGAGTAGAAACGCCATTCTTCCATACCACATCATTGTTTTGAAATATTTTCTCAATCTTTCTGATTGTGTATAGTGACCTCTCGGAATGTATTGTGAATAGTCTTCTTTGTAATGAAATATTTTGCTTGTTTCATATCCTTCATGTCTTCCAATTGCATCCAGTTCGCTATTAACCTCTTCATCTACATATGATGGTAGCAAAATATCTTCGCCAAGAAGCTTTAATGCCACACCAAAATATGCAACATTTCTTCTGGAAGCTTCTTTCAATAGAGGATCATTATACATTCCATAATCTTTTTTTGCTCTTTCATACATTGCTTTGCTCATATCGAGTAAATAATCAAAAAATTCTCTCTCCTCAATATTCTTCAAAAGCTCATTGAATTGGATATGATAGATGTGCAGGAGTGTATCGGAAGTAACAAATATTGGAATATTTTCGTTTTTTAGATTTTTATAAATGGTGGTGATATCATCTATTTTCCCATATGGTATAACCACAAAGCCGTTCTTCTTTAAAAGATTTTTTTGTTCATTATTTAGGATAAGCCATGAATCTATCTTATCCCAGTTCTTAATTTCATCAAATTTTAAGGGCAAATTATACTGTGATGCTTTTCCCTTTATTTCAAAACCTTCCATGGAATAGAAGGAAGAGAAAGAATATTTTGGATTATCTGTCAAAGTTCCTTTTATTGATGGAATATTTAAAATCCCTCCCTCCTTTATACATCCTCCCAAAATTGATAAAAGAATACAAATCACCATTACAGCATGTATTTTTCTCATGAAAATATTAATATCCCGTGCTTAAATATCTTTTTGAAATCGTTAACGTGCTAGTTAACATTATTTTGAAATTATAGATATGTTTGATTGTATAAATGTGATGTAACATGGCACTGTGAGTTTGCATAAACGGCATTAACATCTTCATAAGAGCCGGTTTAAACTATCTTTGATTATCCCTACAATGTAAGGAGAAGCATCGATTAAACTTTACTAACTCAGTAGTTTCCTCTCCATATATCCAAAAAAATTTAAGCAAAGTATGTATGGCGTTATGATGAAAGTAAGCATTGTGCTCCCAACGCTTAATGAGGAGGATGGCATAGGTATTACTATAGATAGCATAAAAAAAGATGAATTTGAAAGGAGAGGATGGGACCTAGAAATTCTGGTTGTTGATGGTAATTCTACAGATAGAACAAGAGAAATTGCAAAGGAAAAAGGTGCAAAAGTAATTATTGAACCAAGAAAGGGATATGGAAGAGCATATAAAACTGGATTGAAAGAAGCAAGTGGAGATGTTATTGTTACGGGAGATGCAGATGGCACTTATCCTTTCCATAAGGCTCATGAATATGTTGAATTGCTTCTGAAAGAAAATTTAGATTTTATAACAACTAATAGATTTGCAGAGCTGGAAAAGGAAGCAATGTCTTTTAAACATTTTTTTGGTAACTTTATCCTATCCTTAACTCTCTGCTTGCTATATGGAATAAGAATTAAAGATTCTCAATCTGGAATGTGGATTATCAAAAAGGATGCTCTGGAAAAAATAAAGCCTTTAGAGGAATTTCATGATGGAATGCCCTTTTCAGAGGAAATAAAAATAGAGATGTTCAGGAGTAAGAAAGTGAAAGCAAAGGAAATACCTTCATGCCTTTATCAGAGGAAAGGAGAAGCAAAGATACAGACATGGGGAGATGGATGGCAAAATTTAAAATATTTGTTTAAAAAAAGATTGGTGGAATAGATGGATATATTTGTGTTATTTGAAATATTTCTTCTTGGTTTGCTTGCAGGCTTTTTAATTGCTATAGTCTTCCTATACAGGAAAGTTATAGCTCCTTTAAAAAGAGAGAAAAGGGAAATAGAAGAGAAAAAGAGGAGTATGTCAGTCCTATATGGAAAAATAACTGAGCAGTTCGCTCCTTTCATGAAGGATTATCCTTATGATCCAAAGAAATTCAGATTCATTGGCTCACCAATAGATGGCATACAATTTGAAGATGATAAAATTGTATTTGTTGAATTTAAATCTGCAAATAGCAAGTTAAGTACTGAAGAGAAAAAAATTAAAAAGATGGTAGAAGATAAAAAAGTTGAATGGATGAATTTTGAAATAAAATGGGAGTAGATATAAAGCCGTTGGTAAAAGCAAAAAAGATAAGCATTGATGAGCTTGCAGGAAAAGCTGTAGCTATCGATGCTTACAATACCCTTCATCAATTCCTTTCAATAATCAGACAGAGAGATGGCACACCATTGAAGGATGCTGAAGGGCATATCACCTCTCATTTCTCCGGTCTGCTATACAGGACAGCAAATTTAGTTGAAAAAGGAATTAAGCCAGTGTATGTGTTTGATGGCCCTCCACATCCTCTAAAAATAAAAACACTTGAACATAGAAAAGAAGTAAGGAGGATAGCAAAGGAAGAATGGGAAGAGGCTCTGAAAATTGGAGATATGGAGGAGGCAATTAAAAAGGCAAAGAGGACGGGAAGCATTGATAAGAATATGGTATATGAAGCAAAAAAATTATTAGAAGTGTTAGGCATCCCATATGTTGATGCAAGAGGCGAGGGCGAGGCGCAGGCTGCATATATGAATATGAAAGGAGATGTTTATGCAGTAGCTTCTCAGGATTTTGATTCCCTGCTTTTTGGCTCCCCTGTTTTAGTAAGAAACCTTGCAATTACTGGGAAAAGAAAACTTCCTGATAAAAAAATTTATGTGGATGTTATTCCAGAAGAAATTGAATTGAAGAAATTGCTTGAGGAGAATAATATTACGAGGGAACAACTTGTTGACATGGCAATATTGATAGGAACAGATTTTAATGAAGGAATTAAAGGTATCGGTCCAAAGAAAGCTCTTCAGCTGATTATGGAATATGACTCTATTGACAATTTGATTAAGGAGGAAAAAATTGAGGAAATTGAAAATTACGAAGAAGTGAGAAAGATATTTCTTGAGCCCGATATCAATAAAGATTATGAGATAAAATGGAGAGAAATCGATGAAAAAGCAACACTCGAATTTCTATGTGATGAACACCAGTTCAGCAGGGAAAGAGTAAAAAATGCCATTGAAAAATATAAAAAATTTGCAAAAAGTTTTAAGCAGAAAAACCTCTTTGACTTCTGATGAAGAAAATTTTGTCGACAGTCATCATCCTTTCATGTTTATTATTACTTGCATATAATGTTTATTCAGAGATTAAAGCAATAGATGGCATAATCATTGAAATAAATGATTTTAGGATAGAAGAAATGACTTTCTCCTATATCTTGCTGGACGTTGATATGAAAATAGTAAATAGCGGTGGGAAAAGCATTCATGATTTAGAGGGAAATTTTTCCATATTAATTCTCAATACTTCCATTGGATACATTTCATTTGATAAAATAGATATTTCGCCAAATTCTTCCACAAATTCTTCATTTTCCATTTATTTATATTATGACAAAGTTGCCAATAGCATTATTGAAGTGCTGGAGGAACAGAGTTTCAGTATATCTGCAAAAGGAATCATAAAGGGCAAAATTTTGTTTGGATTATTAAATTATGAAAGAAATATTGAAATAAAATCTACATAATAAATGGGACTTTATAATAGTGAAATGCGTCAGGTTGCCATATCAATGCTCATTTATTCTCTTTTCACTCTTAAGATTTTGAGAGGTTACTTTACAATTTGTAAAGATTGTAAAACATGAATATAATATCTGGCGATCCTTTCGTTTTTTCAAAATTGTTGACATTGCCACTTTTAAACCAATATATTAAAATATGATGTATCAATAGCATTTCATGGCAATAAAATTTGAAGATTTACCTCCACAGGTACAGAATCAACTGAAACAATTGCAACAATTTCAGCAGCAACTTGAGATGGTTATGCAACAAAGATTGCAAATTGATATCCGACTGAGGGATGTAGAAAATGCATTAGAAGAACTGAATAAAATGGAAGGAGATGCAGGAGTATATAAAGGCGTAGGTAACTTAATTATCAAAGCAGATAAGGAGAAACTAATAAAGGAATTATCTGAGGAAAAAGAGAGCTTGGAGGTAAGAAAAAAGAGCTTAGAAAGTCAAGAAAATAGAATGAAGGAAAAAATAGACGAATTGCAGAAAAAGATACAGGAAGCTTTGAAAGAATAATCATTCAGTTATAATTTTCTTGTGATGTAGGAAATATGTGGCAGATAATTATCGCTTCATAATCATTCAATTATAATTGATGCATAACCCACACAATATGTGCCCGGTTCAACATCATATGAAGTAGCATATTTTAAAAGTTTGGCTTTAGTTGCCCCCTGCCTTTTTACTGCCTCAAGCATGGCGGCAACGCCACCATATCCGCACATTGTTATATTTTTTTCTTCAACTTTTTCAATCAATCCTTTTCCATCAATTTTGAGAATTTCCTCTATCGCCATCCTATCTTTTTTTTCCACATATTCTTTTATATCGTCTTCAGTTGGGAATTTGGCAAAGCTCACATGAGAAAAATCTGTGCTTGCTATAATAATAGCATCTTCTACATCAGCTATAATTTCTCCCACCTCTCTTGCAGTTTCGTAATCCTGCAAACCAAAACATATCGGTATGAATGTGAAATCCTGACTTAGAAATTGAAGAAACGGGAGTTGAACTTCAATAGAATGTTCATAACGATGAGCAATTTCGTCATTATCTATTATTCCTTTACAGTATTTTTTTGCATTTTCGTCTATAGCCACTTTTCCTAATGGTGTTTCCCATATTCCTTCTGTCATTATTGAAACTGCAGAGCCATATCCATGATGATTTGGTCCTAAAATAATGAATTTACTTGGAAATCCATCTGTTGCAATTGCATGATATGCATATGCTGCAACATATCCGGAATAAATGTAGCCTGCATGTGGGACAACAATGCCTTTTATTCTTCCTCTACCCTTTTTAACTTCAGGAATTTCTCTTGGTCCTTTAATAAAACATTGTTTTATCTCCTCAGCAAGCCTTTCTTTTTTTCCTTCGTAAAATGAGCCTGCGACAACAGCCTTTCTCAGCATATTAATAATTAAAATGCTCTTTAAAAAAATATGCATGAATTAATGAGAAGTGCTGAATATGAAATGAATTGTTATACATCCTGCATTAGTTCGCCAATGAAAAGTTTTTATATGAATTCAATCAATGCTTAAGGGTTTTATACATTCCAGTCAATCCAAAACCACAATTAACACAGAAATATCTCCTATTGCTTTCCTTAAATCCATGAGCAAATGGAGAAGCTCCGCATTTCGGACAAACATTCTTATTTACCTGAAACCAGTATTTTATCCAATACCATATCATTTTCCCTTCCCAAGAATTTATCGGCTTATCGCTTAAAATTTTTTCTAAAAATTCTGGAATACACATACCAAAAGTTTTACCAAAATGTATATATAACGATTATACGCTTTAAACTTACCTCTGCGAACAACGATAGGGATTAGATGAAAGGAAATGCATATCTATCTGTTGGTATATTTATTCTATTGTTTATCCTCGGGATATTCTGTTTACCTATAGAAAAAATAAAAGGTTCTGCATTGAATGTAACTTCTGGTGATATACTTGTATTCTCTGCAGAAAAAGATGGTGACAGTGATATCTATTTAATGGATATTGAAGGATTTGAAACAATACAGTTAACTTATTCACCATCTTATCAGGAGAACCCGGTAATATCTCCAGATGGAAAATATATTGCCTACTGTTCTACAGAAAGTGGTACAGGAGAGATATATATTATGAATATTGATGGAAGCGGTAAAAAAAGATTGAGTATAGGAGGAGGACAGCATCCCACGTGGCATCCTTCTGGCGAATGGATTTATTATGCTAAACCTATTGGTCTGAGACCATTCTCATATAAATATGCAATTTGTAAAGTAAGGAAAGATGGAACGGGGTTGCAAAGAATCACCTATTTTGGCTACCGAAATATATGCCCCAGAATTTCTCACGATGGAATGTATCTTTATTTTGCTGATGATCCAAACTGGACTCCTGATGACAGAATTGTGAGAACAAATGCAGATGGAAGCAATCCAGAAATTATTCTTGATAGAAATGGAGTAACAGAAGGAAGGTTTTCAATATCTCCAGATGATAGCACTTTATTGCTTACAGTATCAGAAAATCCAGATGGATATACAGAACCTAAAAATCTATATTTTCTGGATATTGAAACAGGAATAAAAACCCGCATTTTTAATAGAACTGGAAGAGAAAGCTATAGAAACGGATGGTGGTCTCCAGACGGAGCCAAATTTGTATATTCATACACTCCAGATTACTTATACGAAAAATATGACTTGTATATATATGACATAGAAAATAAGAATATTATTAGATTGACCAATACCCCAAATATAAATGAAAATGAAGTTTCGTGGGGTCATTTGGGCCCTTCTTCATTGGTTGCATGCTGGCATTTTGATGAAGGCACTGGCAACATAATACACGATAGCTCTGGAAATAACAATAATGGAGTTATACATGGAGCATCGTGGACAAAAGGAGTATGGGGGTATGCATTGAATTTCGATGGAGAAAATGATTACATAGAAATTCCAGATTCTCCCTTGCTTGATTTAACTGATTCATTTACAATCGAAGGATGGATATATACAAGAGAAATTGAAAAAAATGATGCACAATTTATTTTATGCAAACACAAAACTTTTTATGATAACAGAGGAACATGGAATCTTGCATCTCCTGAAAAAGGAAATTATTTAGAATTTAGCAGTTGTGGACAGGGAACCATAAAAAGCAGTAACATTTCCAATTTTTCATGGACCCATTTTGCCTTCACATTTAATGATACTACAAATGAATATGCCATTTATATAAACGGGGAAATTGATGCAAAGGGCAATAAGTCTTTTCAAATAATGAATACGAATATTAACATTTATATTGGGGCAGAAAGGTATGAAAATCACGAAGAAATGTGGCATTTTTTTAATGGAATATTAGATGAAATAAGAATTTATAATAAAGCACTTCCTCCTGATGAAATACGCAGACATTATTTGAGATATGCTCTTTTCGATGTAAATCTAATAATTGCAAATATTTCTTTCTCCAATGACGAACCTATTGAAGGAGAAATAATCCATATAACTCCTATGATTGTGAATAAAGGAGATAAGGATGTTAACGTGACTGTTAAATTTTATGTTGATTCTGAAGATAAACAATTGCAAACCATTTCAAATTTACATATAGGAGCTCATGAGAGCATTTCTCCATCTATTAGATGGGATACAGGAGGAATGCATAGAGAACATAAGATATGGATTGAACTATCTAACATACAACCAAAAGATTATTCATTCCAAGATGGGACATTCAGGTCTATTTTTATTGCACAAGCTCCAGAAAAAGCAGAGCTATATATTTCGAAGGAAGACATTTCATTTTCTACCCAAGCTCCTTCTAAAGATGAGGAAGTAATAATATATGCAGTGATTCATAATCTGGGAAATTCTTCTGCAAAAGCATTTGTGGATTTTTATAATGGTAAAAACTTATCTGATTTTATTGGCACATCCCAAATTTTTTTAAATGAGAAAGATAGTGAAGTTGCTTCCATGAAATGGAATGCAATGGATGATGGAGAATATGATATTGTGGTGAAAATAAGAGATTGCAATCCTCCTGAAAAAACAGAAAAAAATAACGAAGCTTATAACACTCTGCAGGTTGGTGGAAATTATAAGCCATCCTTAGTTATTACATCAGGTGTCTCAAATATTGCTCCATTTGAGGAAAATACAGAAAGAATTATTCCAATAAGAGTATTTTGTTATAACCAGAAAGTTGAAAACATTCATTTAGTAATTTTGCAGGATGATGGACTCGAAATCACGCCTATAACTCCAGATTTTACATTACAGCCTGGACAAAAGGAAGATTATTTGATTGACATAAAAGTCCCTCCACTTGAAAAAAATAAAAGAATGGAATCAAGGGCAATCCTCATTCAGGCTGTTGGCGATGCAGGCGCAACCTGGAGCAATACAGAACAAATTGATATACTGATTCATGAGCCTGGCTTATCATTCATTTTTAATGCTGCCTTAATGATAACAGGCATAGGTGGATTTCTTGCATTTTTATTTGTTGCATTTACAGAGACAGGAAAATACAAATTTTTCTCCTTGCTTTCTTTGCTGGTTCCATCTCTTGTTAGGGTAAAGAAAGATAAGATATTGGATACAGTTGCAAGGGAAGAAATATTCAAATATATAGAAAAAAATCCTGGGTGTTGTTATAGTGAAATTATGCGTGCATTAAACATAAAGAATGGAGTGCTTTCCTATCATTTGTACGTTCTTGAAAAGGAGGGCTTTATTTTTTCTAATAGAAATGGATTAAGATATAGAATTTTTTATCCTGCTGGAGAAAATGCTGATACGCCAGATATAGTCAGGCTAACTAAATTGCAGAAATCTATATTGAATTTGATTAAGCAAAATCCAGGAATTACGCAGAAAGAGATGATAAATATGCTGAATAAAAGTCAACAAACAATAAGTTATAACGTCAATATTCTTAAAAGAATGGGAAAAATCAGGTCAAAAAAGGAAGGAAGAACACACCATTATTACATTAATGACGGAGACTAA
>CAZNGK010000005.1:0-25258 GCA_964572575.1 uncultured Thermoplasmatales archaeon
CTCAAGATTCAAAATAAAAAAAGCCGATAGCCCGTTTATTCTCCTGAATTCATTCACAAAAGAATTTATATACAATGCCTGTATGAAGAAACATGGATTTGGAGAAGCTTAGATTTGGAACAGAGCTAGTAAAAAGAGGATTTGCCAAAATGCAGAAAGGTGGCGTTATTATGGATGTAACAAATGCTGAGCAGGCAAGAATAGCCGAAGAAGCTGGGGCTGTGGCAGTGATGGCTTTGCATAAAGTGCCAGCAGATATTAGAGCAAGCGGTGGTGTTGCCAGAATGGCTGATCCAAAGAAGATAGAGGAGATTATCGATGCTGTCACCATTCCAGTGATGGCAAAATGCAGAATAGGACATGCAACAGAGGCAAAAGCACTGGAAGCCTTAGGCGTAGACATGGTTGATGAAAGCGAAGTGCTTACTCCTGCAGATCCATTTTTCCATGTAGATAAAAGAAAGTTTGTTATTCCTTTTGTATGTGGAGCAAGAAGCCTAGGCGAGGCATGCAGGCGAATATGGGAAGGAGCTGCTATGATTCGCACTAAAGGTGAAGCTGGCACAGGCAATGTTATTGAAGCTGTAAGGCATATGCGTCTGATGAATTTTGCAATAAAAAAAGTTTGTAAGATGGATGAGGAGGAAATGCATAAACTTGCAGAAGAGTATGCAAAAGCATATACAAAACTTGTTGAAGAAATTGGAAAGGAAGGCTTAAAGATAAAGGAAAATGAGCCAATTTATGAGGAATATACGAGAGATGAAATAGTTAAAGGAATTTTAGATGTTTTGAGGGAAATAAAGGAGCTTCGTCGCCTACCAGTCGTTAATTTTGCTGCAGGTGGGATAGCAACGCCTGCAGATGCAGCGTTGATGATGCAGCTTGGAGCAGATGGTGTATTTGTTGGTTCTGGCATATTTAAATCTGAAAATCCGCCTGCATATGCAAGAGCTATAGTTGAAGCAGTGAATAACTGGGAGAATGCTGAAGTGGTTGCAGAAGTTTCTAAGGGACTTGGAGAGGCGATGAAGGGAAAGGAAATTGACAAACTTGAGGAAAGATTGCAAGTAAGGGGTATATGAAAAAAGCAGTAATATGAAAATAGCAGTAATATCCGCTCAGGGCGATGTTGAGGAACACGTTGAAATAGTTAAGAAAGCTTTACAGGAATTAGGGGAAGAGGGAAAGGTTTTTGCAACAATGGATAAGGAAGAGGTTGCTAAGGCAGATGCAATTATTTTGCCGGGAGGGGAAAGCACCACAATAAGCAAACTCATTCATAAAAATTCTGTTGCTGAAGAAATAAAGAAAGCTGCTTCTGAAGGAAAGCCTGTAATGGGAACATGTGCAGGAGCAATTTTACTTGCCAAGTATGGAGATGAAGAAGTGATTAAAACAAAAACGAAGTTGCTTGGATTGATGGACATATGGGTGAAGAGGAATGCTTTTGGAAGACAAAAGGAGAGCTTTCATGCAACACTCAATATAGAAGGAATTGGAGAATATGAAGCAATTTTCATAAGAGCTCCAGCCATAGTTAAGGCAGAAAGTAATGTAAAGGTGTTGGCAAAAATAGATGAATATATTGTAGCTGCCCAACAGGACAATGTTTTGGCATTATCGTTTCATCCCGAGCTCACTGAAGATACAAGGATTCATAAATATTTCTTGGAAATGATATTTTCATTGGAGAATCAAGTGTAGATACATCAATCAGTTCATTTTGTTTATCAGTTTCTATATTTTGATAAGATTTAGTTCATCTTCATTGTTTTCTTTGCTAGGCCATCCATCATATATTTGTGGATGCTGAGGATGAAGGGTTATTAAAGGAATCAATATAAACATAATGGATGAAAATATGGAGTGAATGAAGGTTGATTTTTCTGCATAATAAAATGCCTCTTCTGCAGATACCCATCCGTCATTGTTAGTATCTGCATATCCTTTGAACCCTTTAATTAGATAATAAGGAAACATCCATCGCATTCTTATGAAAATTGGGTAAGAGGTTTCATTTATTCCACAGGAAGTCAATACAACATAACCAGATTTACCAAAGTCGGCAGAGCCATCTATCATACCACCACTATGACATGTTTCAAAAATGATAACAATGTTTCTCGATTTTAATGTATCAAATTTTTCACTCAATTCATCGTCTAATATAAAGTTACTTTTGTTTTCCATATCAAAATCATATGGGATAAGATATTCATCTTTCCCATCTGGTTCATCCAGTATTTGCTGATCTTCTATCTGAGCGCCATGCATTGAAAAAAAGAATAATATAATATCATTTTCATCTTCACCCATCTCCTCCAACCATTCAAATGGCGTATTCAGCACTGCTTCTCTTGTGGCTTCCTCCTCAATCAACATTTTTATATTATTTTTATCCCATCCATGATTAAGAAGAATCTCGTATAACTCATTGGCGTCTCTGGCATCGCGTATTTTACTTCCTGCTGTAATGATTACAGCCCATTTAACAGCTTCAGAATCGGTGGAGGCAATGGAGGAATGAAAACTCATTGCAATTAATATTACACTCAATCCGAAGGTCAAATATTTACATCTTAATTTTCTCATTTTAATCTTTGATAGGGGTAAATTAATTTCTAAAGTAAATAGTTTTTATAAAGATTTCCAGCCTTTAGTTTTTTGAGTATATTGTCACATCATAATTACAAAAGGAGGTATTATGATTCGTTTAATTTAATTATGATCCGTTTAATTCAAACTACTCCACAATCAAATTCTCGCTTATTTTGTTATCATCTGCAATTAGAAATTCTTGGCTCATGTGAAGGCATTGAACTGGACAAACATCATTGCACTGGCTACAGAAGATGCATCTGCCCAGATATATTCTAATTTTCTTTTCTTCTTCCTTAAATTCAATTGCCTTTGCTGGACATACTTTTATACACATTCTGCAACCAATGCACTTTTCTTTCTCATAAATTATTTTTCCTCTAAACCACTCTGGCAACTCAACTGGAGGATTAATCTTTATTTTTCCTTCCTGCACGCCCTGCAAGAATTTTCCCACATTTTTTGGGGCATATTTTGCTGGAAATATATTTGTAAATGGTTTTTTCACCATTTGCTTTAACAACTGGCTAAGCATCGGCAACATTTTTTCACCTCAATAAAGGTATATTAAATTGGCTATCCCAGATTAGCAGGACCAAGCCAATTAAAGCTATCAGCGTTATAGTAATCCAGTAGACAGAAACAACTTGAGTAATTCGAAGTCTCGCCATCCCAGCTCTAACAAGCGTGACAGAGAAGAGCATTACCAAGAAAACCTTAAGCAGGAAAAATAAGAAGTCAGCAACAACTGCAAAATCTCCTAAGGCAATGTATTTTTCAATTATAGGAGAGATATTATATGGGAAGAATAAAGCTACAACAAGAGATACCATTGCAAATGTTCTTATTCCATCTGCAAGATAAAATAGGGCTAGATTTCTTCCAGAATATTCTACAAGCAATCCATGAGCTATTTCTGTTTCAGCTTCTGCAACATCAAATGGTATTTTTGCAACCTCTCCTGGAGTAACAACTACTAAAGCCAAGAGTAAGATTATTATACCTATAAAGCCAAGTAAGCCAACATAGCCCCAGAGAGGATTGCTTGCAATAAATGATAACGTGAAAAATTTGTTATCTCCAGCAATAGTTCCTTCATCGGCCAACTTCCATAGTTTCCAAACAATGCCAATTATAACAACAGCCAAAGGAAATTCATACGACATCATTGTAACCATTTCCCTCTGGGCGCCGACAGTGGCAAATGGTGAGCCTGAGGCAAAGCCTCCTGCAACCATTGCCAGAGCAGACAGAATGAAAAGATACAGCACAAGTATTATATCTCCATGCATACCAAGCTGAATTGCTTCCAGTCCAGGGATGGGAATATAAAGCAATAGAATAGCAGATGAAACTAAGCAAACTATAGGGGCAAGATGATACATCCATGGAACTGCATTTTCAGGCAAAACTGTTTCCTTATTCATGAGTTTTACAACATCTAAAAATGGCTGTCTTATTGGTGGACCTACTCTCATTTGCATTCTTGCAACAATCTTTCTATCTATGCCTTTAAAGAGTAAGCCAAAAAATAATCCAAATAGGGATATAAAAATACCTCCCAAAACCGTCATAAATAAAACTTCTCCATTCATCTTCTCAACCTCCTTGTTTTCTGAACTGAAAGTCTGTGTAGCTCCTCAGCTGTCAGAACTTTTTCTTTGTTGCCTTTCACTACTATAACTCTGTTCGTGCATGACATGCATGGATCTATAGAAGCTGCTACAATTGGTATATCTGCAATTTGCATATCAAGGAGCATTGGTCTCCATGAAAGTATATTAATGTATGTTGGAGCCCTTACCTTCCAGGAATAAAGATATTCAAATCCTTCCTTAAGTTTTACATAATGTATGTCTTCACCTCTTGGCGCTTCATGTCTTGCAACTGCCTCGCCCTCAGATTTCTTTATCTGATTTATAACTTTTATTATTTTTGGCTCTGACAGAATGTCGCCTTTCGGCATATTCTCTAAAGCTTGCTCAATTATCTCTATTGATTGCTTTACTTCCAAAAGACGGACAACTATTCTATCGTAAGTATCGCCTATTGTCTCACCTGTAAGCATGTCAGGCGTAATAGCTTTAACCTCAAAGTCTGGATAGGCAAAGTATGGCATATCTTGGCGAACATCTTTTTTAACTCCACTTGCCCTTGTAGTCGGTCCAGCTGTAGCAAGTTTAATAGCCTCTTCATATGGCAAAATACCTATTTCGCGAGTCCTCATTTTTATTGTTTTATCTTCCAGAAATAACTTGGCTAACTTGCTAAATGCCTGCTTATAATATTCGAGCATTTCCTTTATTTTTGGTATATGCTCATCTTTTATGTCACGCCTCACGCCTCCATACATCATAATGGCTTTTGTAACCCTATTCCCATTAACAAGCTCTAAAATATCCATTACCTTTTCTCTCACAGCCCATACATAATGAAGCAATGAGTCAAAGCCAAGTTCATGAGCTGCAACGCCTGCCCACAATAGGTGGCTATGTATCCTCTCCAGCTCACCCTGTATAACTCTTATATATTCTGCTCTTTCTGGCGATTCTATTCCTGCTATCTCTTCAACAGCCATTACCAAGCATGCAGGATGGCAGAAATTGCATATCCCGCATATCCTCTCTGCCAAATAAATGCTTTGCACTGGATTATTACGATTCATTCCAATCCATTCTACACCACGATGATTTTGACTTGCTATTACATCGACATCAACAATACGCTCTCCTTCCAGCGTGAAGCGGAGCATCATTGGCTCCTTTAAAGCAGGGTGAATTGGTCCAATTGGGACTTCATACTTCATTTTCCTCCCTCCTTCCAAGTTTCATAAAGTTTATTTGTTTCCTTTGGAGCAGTTTCATCTCTTCTCCATGGATATACACCGTCTGGAAAATCTTTTGTAAGGAACATGTGCCTTTTGTCGGGAAGTTCATCAAATTCCACGCCCACCATCTCTCTTATTTCTCTCTCTGAAAGTATTACTGCAGGAATAAGAGATGTTATAGATTTTATTCTCAAATCATTCTTTGGCAAGCTTACCTTGAAGGTGACAATAAATTCTTCCAGCAATTTTCCATATCCGAGGGTGAAATGATAATTCAATTCAACACTATCTCCTTCGTCACTTGCAGATATGATGCTGAAGTGAGGATATTCCTCTGTATTTTCAATCATAAACTCGATAGCTTCTCTTATCTTTTCTTTGTCCACTTTCACCCACAAACTTTTCTTTTTAACTTTGTTTTTTACTCCTGCCTCCCTTTCACTTATCCAAGCCTCATATCCTGCCTCTTTGAACATCTGCATAGCCTCTTCTGCATTCATTTCTTTTCAACCTCCTCCAGATATTCCCATGCTTTTATAACGCCTTGTATAATCGCCTCCGGGCGAGGGGGGCATCCAGGAACATAAAAACATTTTGCCTCTGGAATTATCCTTTCTATTGGTCCATCTAAATGATATGATTCGTGAAAAACGCCTCCACTTATACCGCAGGAACCAACAACTAAAATAACTTTTGGGTCTGGAGTTTGCTCATATATCCGCTTTACTTTGTCTGCCATATCACTTGTTACTGGGCCAGTGAAAGCTATAACATCTGCATGTCTTGGAGAGCCTACAAGGCGTATGCCAAAACGCTCTACATCATATCTTGGTGTGAGAGCAGCTATAATTTCAATATCGCAACCATTGCATGAACCGCTGTTGACATGAAATACCCATAACGCCCTTTTAAATGCTTTTGAAATCATGGTATCGCCTCCAGTGCAAAAAACACAACAAAAAGAATTGAAGCAATTATAACAAACCATGCAACATAATCATTCACCCTTCCAGAATGCATTTTTTTCATTGCACCATAATATCCTTTTAAAGCTTCCACAAAGCCCCAGTATACATTTCCTCCTCTTACATGCACTGCTTCCTTGCTTGGCTCTTCCACACCAGACAAGAAAGGCTTAGCCTGCTCACCTTTTTTGTGCCCTCTATTCCCAAAAGCTCTTACAATATATGCAACTATTGCTATAACTATGAATGCTATCAGCCATACAAGCGGATTCCAATATATTTCAACTGATTCTATCATCTTATCACCCCATTACAGCAGATATGTACTTGCCATATTCCATAAGTGCGTTCACTGCTGGATTAACCAGATTTTTCAGGACTATATCTGGAAAGAGTCCAAAGAATATTATCAAGAATGCAAGTACAATCATACTGGCAAGCATATACTTAGGCACTTCTTTATATTCAGCAAGCTTTGGCCCAGTAAATATTGCATGAAATATTTTTACAAATATGGCGAGCATAATGATGCTTGCAAGTATTGCAACTATTGACAAAATTGGACTTATCTCATAAATTGATTCATAAATTATGATTTTTGAAGCAAATCCATTCATTGGTGGCAAGCCAGCTACAGCAGCCAGCCCGATCAGGAATAATATTGAAGAATATTTCATCGAATGAGCAAGCCCACCAAGCTTGTTCAAACTTCTTTCTTTTGTAACATATATTATGCCACCTGCAACCAAGAATAGTAAGCCAACGTCAAGCACGTCATTGAATACATGGAATAATCCGCCTCTTAATGCAACTTCCCAGTATTCCAAGCCTCCTGACACGCCCCCTGCGCCCAGAAAGCCATACAGTCCTGCACCTATTGCAAGCATTATATAACCAACTTCTGCAACAGCAGCATACGCTATAAGCCTCTTAATGTCATCTTGAAGCAATGCCATTGTTACTCCAATGAAAATAGATACCAGTCCAAGTAAGATCAGAACTGTTGGGAAAATGACATGCAATGCAGTATTGTATATGGTGAAGCATACTCTGAGTAGAGCGTATAAACTTGCTTGAGTTGCTGCAATTAAAACCATTGAAATTGCTCCTGGTGCCTCGCCATAGGCGTCGGGCATCCACATATGCATAGGCGCAGTCCCTGCCTTCATTGCAAAAGCAGAGAAAAGCAGAATGAGTGCTATTTTGTCTATATGGCTTAATGCCCCTCCAATTTCATTTGCTATCGCCGCCATGTTCAGCAAGTCATATTCTCCATAGAATAAACCGATGGCAAAGAGCACAAATAAGGCAGAGATGGATGAAATTATTATGTATTTTATTCCTGCTTCCAGAGTCGTTGCTCTCTTAAATTCGAAGGCTATCATAGCAGCAGAAGATATTGATAAAATTTCAAGGAAAACAAATAGGTTAAATAAGTCGCCAGTAAGCTCCATTCCAATCATTCCAACTACCATCAGCAAAAAGAGGGTATAGAATTTTCCTCCACCTTCTTTAATGTGGGCAAATGAATAAATTAAGCCTATAAAAGAAATAAACATGCTTATCAGCAACATGAAGGCACTGAGTCCATCTATCTCCAGCACAATTCTTATTGGCACAGCAGCCTGCTTGGGAATTGTCTCTGCTGGATTAGAAGCCCCCATTACATAGGTTATTATACCATTATCAAAAACTCTTTGAACTAATAGAATTACGAGTATAAAGGTTATTAAAAGTGAGATAAATACAAGGACATTTCTTGCTTTTCTGCTTGCCCTATCCACTAAAGGAGTTAAAAATGCTGTAAGCAATGGGATTGCAATAATTAATGCTGGCAAATGCTCCATCAGATTCATTCTTTCAACCTCCTTACTTCTTCAGCATTTAATGTGCCATAATGGCGATATATTCTTATTGCAAAAGAAAGAATCAGTGCAAGGACAGCTACGCCTATAACAATGCTAGTCAGTGTCAATGCTTGGGGAACAGGCAGAACCATCTTTTCAGGAATTTCTTCTGGTGACATTCCCGGTGGCAAATTTGTGAATATGGGGGCGATGCCTCCCTCTCTATAGCCAAGAGAAATGAGAAATAGATTTACTCCACTTTCGACAATAGTTAGGCCTATTGCAATCTTTACTAAATTTTTTTTGAAAAGCATTGCATACATTCCTATTGCAATTAGTGCAACAACTGTCAGGAAAGGCAGATTATATATCATTTTTCACCCTCCTTTGAAGCTATTGCAAGGATAAGCACTACTGAAGCTAAGCCACCAATAACCTTCATTCCAACTGCAAGATTTAGTATTGGCAATACACCTCCGCTATTCAAAGGAGCCTCGCCCCATGCCGGAATTATGCCAAAAAGCGGTTCTCCAACCAAAAAGTTTGTGAGAAATGTGGCTGCAAGGAAAAGACCAAGGATGGAAACAATAACAAAAACAAGCCCTCCAAGACTTTCAAAGATGGATAAATTTTCCTCTCTCATTTTTCCTTCAACATATTTTGCTCCAAATGCAACTATAAGCATAGCAACTGCAGATGCGCCTATGGCGCCTCCTTGAAATCCACCTCCTGGAGTAAGATGACCATGCATTATTACGTAGAAGGAGAAAATTAAGGCTAATGGAAATAGAATGGAAGCCATTGTCTGAACAATTATTGACATTCTATCTTCATTCATTTTTTCATTCGTTTTATTCACTTTGTTCATTTTGTTCATCTCGTTCATTTTTTCTCCCTCCTGAAAAGCATCATTACACCTGCTATTGCAGTAAATAGAACAGTTGCCTCTCCTAAGGTATCATAGCCTCTGTAATCAAAGACAACGCTTGTAACAGCATTATTTGCTCCTGTTTCATTAACTGCTCCATATTCCCATTCATCTGTTGCACTGTTATATTCTCCAATTATTCTGTCATCCATTTCTGATGGCGGGTTGCCAAAATCTCGCATTTCATATGCTGAAAAGAAGAGGAAGAAAGAGAATATTACAAATGCTATTGCCGTTGCCTTCTTCATTTTTCCCCCTCCTCCATTCTTTCAGTAGAACGAATGGTTATTATTAGAATGGCAGTTGTGAGACATGCCCCAACACCTGCTTCTGCAATTGCAACATCTGGAGCCTGCAAAATGTAAAAATATAAGGATAAAAGCAGGCTCATTACAGCCAGAGCAATTATGCTTGCAAGCAAGTCTTTAAACCATATTGCTATTATTGCAGAGGCTATCATAAAGGCTGAGAGCAATATTATTACTATTTCAAATAATCCTATCATTTTTCCTCCTCCAGATCATCTACCACTGCCTTAGCTGGCTTCACTCCGCTTTTATGGGCTGCTCTTGCTATTGCATGTGCTCCTGTTGGATTTGTAAGCAGAATTGCAAGTAAAGCAATGAATGAATGCACAGCTATTACTGCCATTTGCTTTTCTCCTTCATGCCACCTCCATAAGCCATATACTATGGCTGAGAGGCAAATAAATATGCTACCAAATGTTGTGCATTTTGTGCCAGCGTGCAGGCGAGTATATACATCTGGGAAGCGGAGTAAGCCAATGGAAGCGAGTATGTTAAATATTATCCCTATTGCCAGGAATATATAGATTATTTCCCATATCATAGTTTACCTCCTTCCAAATATTTTGCAATGAAGAGCGTGGTTATGTAAGAAAGCAGGGCATATACAATTGCAACATCAATGTATATTACTTCCCTATATGCAACACCAAACAGCACCATAGATGCTATAACAAGTGTATTTATTGTATCTAAGCCAACTACTCTGTCTGGAACAGTTGGACCAAGTAAAACTCTTATCATTGCTATTATAATAGATATCAGCACCAATACCAAAGTAAGCATAAACACGTTCATTCTCCTATCCTCCTTGCCCAATCAGGAAATGTTGAGCAAATTGGCTTATAATCGCGTGGCATTTTCTCCAGCACTTCATCTTTAACATTTATCCAGTGAACATATAGATTCTTCTCATTATCTACATCCACGCTTAATGTGCCAGGTGTGAGTGTTATTGAATTTGCTAGAAGAGTCAAGGAAAAGTCGCTTTTTAAATTGGGAGATATTTTCACTATACCAGGATTTATCTTGCCAGTAATGACACGGTAGGCAACATCAAAATTTGCCTTTGCCATTTCATAGAAGAAACGCGGCAGATAGGCAATAAGTAAAGCCCATCTTTTTGGATTCGCCATTTTAAAATCTTTGACTAATATTTTCCTTGCGGCAATACCTCCAATAACAGAAAAGATTATGCCTGCAATTATTTCATCTGCGCCCCATATATCTCCATTGAACGTCAATAAAAGCCACATTATAAAGCAAAAGATAGTTGTTGCGATGAATGCCAACATCAAAAGGATATAGGAATGGTATATTTAAAATTTACATTTTTATTCCATATGTTGAATGATGGATGAGATGATGAATGGAATCAATGGCAAGCAAATGTGAAGATTCATGAATAAGAATAACACAATAACACGCCCAAAAAATTATATGGCACATGCTCTATATTTATCATGCTTATCAATGTTTCTCCCTCACACATATACTGGCAAGGAAAGATTCAGAATGTAAGAGAAGTGCATAACCCATATTTTCTCGTCATTTTTCCAAGCAATATGGATATTAAAGAGGGAAAAAGAAAACTAATGGAAGAACTAAAAGATGATGATAGAGTTAAAGAGATAGGGGAGATAGAAGAATACACCTCTTTCTGGAATTCTAGTGTTAAAAGAAGAGTAGCCAAACTTTTTGTAAAACATCCTTCATATGTTCCAGAAGTGAGTGATAAAGTTTTCAATCTTGGTTTTTACACTGCAGAACATGATATTCCATATCATGAGAGAGTTCTTACAGATTTAGCCTCAAATGGCAAATGGATTTTTGATACAGAAGGGAAGGAAAGGAAACTAAGAGTAGCTGTCTATGACATAGAGATTACAAAATATGGAATAGGAAAAGAAATGCCTATTGATATTATTGGCTATGGAAATCTTGAAATTTCCTTCCTATCAAGTCAGGACATAGAAAAAGAAGAATTTTTCTTTGAAATTTTGGATATGCCCGAAGGTTTGGACATGTCTGAAGGAGAGGGAGAAATAAAGCAGATGGTAGCTAATGATGAGCATGAAGAAATAAAGAATTTGCTGGAGTTTGCCAAATTAGTTAAAAGTATAGATGTTATTGCTGGACACAATATTTTAGGATTTGACAACTTACAGATTTATAATCGTATAAAAAAATTGATGCAAACTTCAGATGTTTTATCGGAGAATGAAATCAGAGAATTTAAAGAATTCACTGAAAAATATATGAGAAGAGATCAGTCTTTTCATTTTGGTGTAGCTAATGATACTGCCATAATATATCCAACAAGCTTCGATACCTATCAGGCATCCAGAAAATTCTATGCACTAGATGATTTCAGTCTCGGAGGAATTTCTCGCTTCCTTGGAGTGGAAATTAAGGATAGATTGCACCTTTCTGTTGAAGAAATGGCAATAGATGAAAAAACTCTCAAATATAATGAACAGGATGTAATAGAAGAAATAAGGATTTTTCTCAGCCTTATTCAGCAAGGATTGCCATTAGCTTTCACAACAGGCATGCCTTTCGAGCTTCTTTTTCCTGCAGGTGCTGCAAAAATGTGGGACTATATGGCAATGATAAGGGCTGCTCATCATAAAAAAATAATGCCTGCTTTATGCAGAGTATATGATATAGCAAAGAAAATTGGAAAACATGGAAAAAAGAAAGAGGAGATTGCAGAGAATATTAGGAGAGAGGGAGGAAGTAAAGAAATAATGAGATTTGTGAAATATGGCGAGGAGATGCCTGACTGGGTAGAATATCCTTTCCTAATTTGTGAAAATGGAGAAATTTCTTATCATTTTCCTGGAGGAATGACCATCAAGCCAGATAGAGATGCTAATAGCCATTTTGTTCCATGGTATAAAGTTATTGTTGCCGATGTTGGTGCAATGTATCCAACAATTTTACGTGCCATAAATGCTGGAGCAGATACAGTTATGCTTGCAAAAGATGAGCCAGATGATTGGATATGGTTGAAAAGAGTATCGAGAAAATTTATGGAAGAAGTAAAGCCTATATGCAAGGAAAATGGATTCGATTTTGTTGACAAAGGCTATCTTATAGGAGTAAAAATTTCAAAGGAGCCAGGTGTAGTCAATCTTGCAATGAAGGGGATAATGAATTTTATCGACAAAGTTAAGAAAGAAATGAAGGAAAAGGAAGGAAAGGAAAGAAAAAGATTGCAAATGATGTATCAATCTCTAAAGGCGGCAAGAAATGCAGGAACTCATGGCATATTATCTGCCCCAACTGTAACATGCAGGCAATTTAATTTATGGGGAGCTGCATTGATAACAACAAAAGGACAGAATATTTTATATGACACTCTAAAAACCTTAGAGAGAAAAGGGGCAAGAGTTGTATATGGAGATACAGATGGAATATATGTTGCTTGTTCTCGCTCTGCTTCAGAAAAGCTAAGGAAAGCTTTGGGGAAAAGCAATGGAAAAGAAAGCTGGATTGCAATGCCTTCAGAAGTTCGTGCGGTAATTGAAGCATGCAATGAAAAATGGAGGAAAGAGTTAAAATACAATGCTTTTGAACTCGAAGCTGAGGAGCATGAAGCAATGATTTTTGTAAAGCACAAAAATTATCTCATATTTGATGTTGAAAATGGAAATGTAAGAATGACGACTAAAGGAAATAATTTTAAGGGAAGTGATAAACCAGAAATTGCAAGAATTGTGCTCAATGATATAATGCTTGATGTGCTGAGAGAAAATTTAGAATGGGAGGATGAAGAGGAGGCGAGAGAAAAAGTTAAGGAATCTATAAAGAGAATTGCAATGGAAAAAATAAAGGAAATTGATATTGAAAAATTTGATTTAGATGCCTTTACTCTTGTTCAATCAGTTCAGCCCCATAAGAGATATAAGCCAAATATTGATGGTACCCTTTCTGTATATGGAGAGAGAGCAGCTGCTTTAGAAAAGCTCGTGGGAAAGATAAGTGTAAGAAGGAAATTTAAATTTGTAGTAACAAAAAAGCCTTTACCAGGAATAAAAAGCCCAACAAAAAGTGGAGTAAAACCTATCCATTTTATGTATCCTTTAGAGCTTTTAGAGGATAGAAATGAAATAGACACAGAATGGTATAAAGAGATGATTAAAAATTTTGTACAAGGAGCTTTTGGGTTACCAAGTTTGGAGGCTGGGAAGCAATATGGATTAGATAGATGGATGTGAAAGTGCTTAGGTAGATGGACGTAAAGCGTTATTAACGAAGGCGTTATTAAATTATAAACTTACCATGAGTTTCCTATGCCATACCTTTGCCCCTTCTCCATATTCTCTCCAAAATCTTTATATACCTGTGCTTATTTATTATAACAATAATCCTATAAAATATAGGCAAAGAGAGGGACGAGGGAAGACTTTTTTGAGATCTCCCCTTGCCTCCACCTCGTTCCTCTCGCTTACCCTTTATGCAAAAGTCCTATTTATAATCTGTGAAATGACGGAAATATTAGAGAAGAAATCCATTTCCAAATTTTTTCGAAAAATGTGGTGAAATAGCGAATAGGTATGCTAACTTTTATTGTTGTCCAATTGCTTTCTGCACCATAAGTATCTTGAACTTTTGCTTTAATAATATATGCACCTCTCTCCTCCCATTTATGTGTTAAAACGACTTTTTCTCCAGAATTATACATGCCTGTCCAGCTGGTGTTGTCGCCCCATTCAATCTGGAGATATAATTTATCATCATCTGGATCGCTTACTACAAAGCTATATTCGTATTCCTCTCCTACCTTCCCAGTTGTTGGACCACTGATATTCACTTCATTTGGAGGATGATTTTCAATGACGTGTATGGTTTCATCTCCAACAAATTTAACACATGGAGCTATAGTTGGATAATAAGCACATGCCAAATCAAAAGCTTCTTTCATTGTATACCCTTCATCCATTTTACTGAACATGTAATCCTGCCATTCATAAGAAACACTCCATCCAGGACAATGAGCCATTCCAACATAGCCAATGGTGACTGTGCCATTTGTTTCTCCTTTTCTAAATTCATAAGAAAGCGTGCCAGGTCCAACATCTCTCATAGCTTCACAACTGCAAATGACAGCCAGCCACATTGGCTCTCTATCTTTCATATCCTCTCTAAGTTGTTCTGCTGTATAATAAACGCCAGTTGCATTAGCCTGGAAGCGAGTTGGTTTTCCTACAGAATGGGCTATATCATAGAAATGTGTTACATTCCTATCCCTTATATATAAAGAAATTTCTTCAGGAGAAGGTGATGCCAAACTTACTGTATAATGACACCACTTTCTGAACCATTTATCTGCATTGCTTCTCCATGCACTCCAGCAATCTGGACCAACATTTTCATCATATCCATTTAGAGAGAAGCCTATACGAAATGGAGCGGGAACTCCTTTTCCAATAACTTCTCCATTAAAATCATATAATAATGTTGTTCCATCTTTATGCCTGACTTCCCAGCATATAACAGGATATTTTTGCTCTCTGTAAAAGGTATAGAAATTTCTGCAATCTTTTTCATCAAGGAATATAACTTTTTCTTTCCAGTAATATTCTTCTGGTTCAAATTTGTTATCAATATTAAAGAATATATTTACCTCTCTCCACTGCTTCTGATAATCTAACACCTCGCCAGTCGTGGAGTTGATGTGCAAAAGAACGTAATCATTTTTTATTTTGATATCGTTGATTACGTGCTCCCAGTACATAACACGTCTATTTCCAATGACATCATCTACTACAAGTAATCTATTTTTAGTTTCTTCAATTTCTTTCCAAACATTGCCACTTTTAATTTCGTCTTCTTGCCCTTTAAGCATTCCTGACAGAGGTATGATTACTAAGGTGAAAGATATAATCCAGATTATATGCTTGGTCATGTTATCTTTCTATTAGGAATACCCGCCTATCTTTAAGCTTGGGTCGCCCAGCAAAATCCATTGCTGAACTGTTTTCAAATCTGCAGGCTCCCATCCTTCTCTTTCTATTTCAGGAATTTTCAGTGATTTAAAGTGATTTATATAACTATTTATTGTCTGAGTATATGTTTCTCCAAGAATATCATGCTTTTCCTCTCCATACTGTCTGAAGAATTCTGTTGTTATCCAGTTATCGAATCCACCTACTGTGCACCATTCTCCAAGGACACCATATCCGTAACCAGTGTTGCCTATGGAAGCAATGGCTCCTGTTTCTGGAAGCTTTACTATATACCAGCTCCAGCATTCTGGAGTCGGATAGCCATATGTGTTCATATATCTGGAATTTCTCCAATCTAAAAGCGTTGGAATTATTGACACATTAATTTGGCTGTTGTGACAACCGCCTACAACTACTATAAAATTCTTGCCTTTATTTGATATTTTATTCATTGGGAAAAATGGCGGTCCGCTGAATATATCACTTACAGAAAGACCTACAAGTTCGCTATTCTGCCTATTGCCGGGAATTCCTGGCAGATGATTAGCCCATATGTCTGGACTTCCATGTCCTGAAAAGAAGACAAAACCACTTCCCTGGCTTAGTGCATTTATTACAGATTTTTTGCCGGTGAACATGCCATTGGAAGTAGAAAGGAAAATTTTCTCAAAATCTTCGGGCATATAATAAAAAGCTCCTCCTCTACCATGCAATAATTTTTCTCCTACAGTCCAGTCTCCTTCTGCATACATTTTTGTTCCATTTCTCCAAGCAGTAAAAACAATCTCGCCATTACTATTCTTAATCCAGACCTTTATATTTGTTATATCTCCATATAGCTTTGGGTCATAGGACTTTCCTCTGATATGAAGTATGCCATCAACATATTCTATATTTGCCCATCCGCTATTGCGATTGCAATAAGCTTCCCTTTCTGAGGGAGTATAGGTATAATCATCTTTTCCAAGCACATCTCCTTCTGAAACCGATACTATCTCTGCTATTGGAGGAGCAGGATAACTACTAACTTTAAGATGGTCATCGTGATTGAAAGATAGAGATGTTTTAGCTGAGCGATCTAAGGTTATGTTAATGATATCAATTGGTCCAGATTCTCCTTCGTCATTTGTGCTTTGAGCATATATGGTATACTCTCCATCAGGCAGATTATTTACATCCCATTCAATGTTAAGGTCTTCCTGGTCTATGAAGCCATCTCCAGTAATGCCTATAATTCTCTTAAACCATGAAGGCTCGCAGTTTCTTTCATAATCAATTATCTTATCAATTACTGCATTTAATTCCTCCCGATTTCTGCAAGCAAGTCTGCCAACATGAACATCTGGATATAAATCGAGTTCATCTCTTTTAGACTGGCTCCATTCTGCAAACACATTATTTCCATTTGAATCCCAGTCGTCAAAAGATGGCGTGCCATCTTCATATTTATAAATATCTGCATAGTAAAGATCGCATATATAGCCAGGATCATCTCCCGGATAATATCTGCAATTTGAATATCTAACAGGCAAATACCAGCCTGACGTACCATGATTTGCATTATCTTTTGGTTTAGCATAAATCTTTGATTTCATACCACCTACCAGCAAAACATATTTTATATTCCATTTTTCAATTGCATCTTTTATGAAATACTTTATTTGTTCTGGCTTATCTCTTCCATCATATTCGCTATAAATTTCCTCTGTTGTTTTCAAAATGGTATTAATGCCCATGTTATTCTTATGCTCAACCAACCTCTGTAAATCTGCAGAAAATTCTGATGGAGCTATTATCACTAAATCATATGCACTGACTTCATTTATTTCATTCTCTGGTTCTTCATAACTTATTTTAATTTCTGCACTATTTGCAATATACAATTTTCCTGAAGAAGGCAGGTATCTGATAGGAAATATATGAATTGTAACAAATGTGACTCTTTTATTGGCAGAATTTAGTCCGCAACCAATATTGTATCCATACCATTTAGCAGGAAATATTTCATTACTCCAATACAGTTCATCTTTTTCTGGGGTATCAACTTTGCATCCTGTAGATAAGCATACAGGTGAGGGTGCCGGAACAATTTCCTTATCAATTTTATATTCCTTAACTCCTTTTGGTGTAACCTCTACTTTAATATTTCGAGTACCAAATGGTAGCTCTACAACCCTAACAATTTTTGGAAGTATTGGCTTGCCAGCATTTATAATATATGATGTTGCTCCTTCCATATGAAGTGAAATATAGTTATCCTTTTCTTCTATAACTGGTGATGGAAAAGATATTACAATGTTCTCTGCTCTCTCTTTATTTTTTCCACTATTTAATGCAACATTATTTAATGCAACATTGCTGTATGGAAAACTTATTGTTCCACTAAATACCAATATTCCAACTATTGCTATAGGCAGAATTTTTTTCATGTTTTTACCTCCAAAATTATTATTCTACATTTGTTTATAATTTTTTGCATAATGTTAACATAAAAGTGTCTGGCAGTTCATATGAATTGATTAATGAAGTTGATGCCAACAATCATTCATTATTCATTCAAACCATTCATTATTCATTCAAACCATTCATTATTCATTCAAACCATTCATTATTCATTCAAATCCTTACAAATGAAAAAATTTAAAACAACAAGCTCATTTTTAGGGAAATGATTAAGGAAAAAATTGCTGAAGGAAGACTTCATTTCTCTTTAATTGATCCCGATAAGCAATCTCCAGAAGAAGCAGGAAAAATGGCTTATTTATGCGAGAAATATGGCACTGATGCAATTATGGTAGGTGGTTCAACAGTAGATAGAAAAATGGTTTATGATACCATAGAAGAAATTAAGAAGAATTGCAGTTTGCCTGTTATAATTTTTCCAAATTCTGCAGATGTCTTAGTAGAAAATGCAGATTATGTTCTTTTTATGGAATTTATGAATTCCTTAAAATATGAGCATATAAAGGGAGAGCAGCTTAAAGGAGGAATTAAGGTTAAAAAGTTAGGGATAAAGCCAATTGCCACAGGCTATATAGTTATAAGCACAAGTAAAATCCCTACAACAGTTGAACAAAAAACTGTGCTCGATAGGATTGGCGAGAATGATATTGAAAAAGCTGTTCAGTATAGTGCATATGCTGAATGCATTGGAATGGACTGCGTTTATCTTGATGCAGGCTCAAATGCAGAAAAGCCAGTTCCAGATAGAATGATTCAAGAAATAAGAAAAATTGTGGATTTGCCTCTTATTATAGGAGGAGGGATAAGGAATCCTGAAGAGGCAAAAAGAAAAATAGAGGCTGGAGCAAATGTAATTGTTACAGGCTCTCTTGTTGAGGAGAAGATAGAAAAGTTAAAAGATATTATAAAGGCAATAAAGTCAGCACCTCCCCCTTGATTCTCCTTTCTTTATTCCAGTAGCTATTAAATGCGCCACCCTTATTGGCTCAGGAATGGCACCTCTTATAATAGAAAGTTCTATTATTTTCTCTACTTCTTCTCTTTTTAATCCAAAATATTTTACATAAACAGGATATCGTAAAACAATTTCCTCTGTTTCACCTTTATTTATTATCTTCCATCTCTCCTCCCAATCATCAAAATGTTTTTTTAAAGCTTCCTTTATTTTTTCCATATCTGGCTTATTTCTTGTTATAGTAATCACTGGCAATCCTGTTGAAATAAAAATTTCTTCTGCATCTACAACATTGAATCCTCCTAGGGCAATACCATCTATCATGATTATTTTAAGCTGTTTCCTATGCTTTGTTTTCCCAACAAGTTCTACTATTTTGCATGTTGCATCATTTCCATCCACGCTTATAGTAGTCTTAAGAACACCTTCAAGATATGTTCCTCCTCTCATTATAACTCCCACAACATCTACTTTCTCATCTCCAAAAGAGAATGGCATATCATCTATACCGAGTATTCTTATTTCTCTTTTCATTTTAAAGGAAGATGTCCAGTAATTTTGTCTATCTTTTCTTCTTCATCTGGTCCAATAGCTAAAGCTGTCAATGTGCCAGGTTCAAGTTCTGTTAAGCCAGCATCTCTGATCAATGAAGTTAGTATGCCCATTTCTTTTGCTTTCTTTTCAAGCATCAAAATTTCTTCCTCATCTGCTTCAAGCACTACCTTTTTCTGCCCCTCTTTCAACCATTGCTTCGCCATCCTTCTTCTCTTCCTCCAGGCTCTAAGAGAACAGTCTACTGCAGCATGAGCTACCTGAACAGCCATTTTTCCACATGACATATCTATTTTATTTACAACAATAACCATCTTAAGCAGATTTCCACCTCTTTGCAAGCTTCTCTGCCTTATCCCATTGGACTACGCCTCTCAAATGTATTTCATCATCTTTCATTTCCACATGCTTAAATGGAATTGCATAATATTTTCCATCTTTTTTTATGATAAGTAAATCTTCAAAAACTGAAATGCTCTCTCCAATTCTCTTACCTTCAGCATCAACAACGAACCTTGCAACATATGAAAGCTTATTCTTCTTTTTAAATATCATTATATTATTAAATTACATTCAATACTTAAATATGATGAAATTTGACGTTGTCATTGTTGGCGCAGGTGCAGTTGGCAATATGACAGCATATCTGCTTGCTAAAAAAGGATATAAAGTTATAGTTTTAGAGAAAAATGAAAATATTGGCAAGAAAGTATGTGCTGGATTGGTAAGTGAACGTGTAATAAAGCTAACTAAAAGTGAGGCTGTAATGAATGAAATAAAAGGAGCACGCATTAATTTTCCAGATAGAAGAGAAGTCGCTATAGGAGGAGATAAAGTGCATGCCTATGTTCTTGATAGAAAAAAATTTGATGAGGAACTTGCTGAAAAGGCAATGGCTGAAGGAGTAGAGTATAAACTGAAATTCAGAGTGAGAAACGTTTACGAAAATAGAATAGGAGAAATAGAATTCCAATGGCTTATAGGGGCAGATGGAGCAAGAAGTACAGTTGCAGAAAAATTTTCTTTTGGTAAAATTGGTTATATAAACGCAATTCAGGGAGAAGGAAAAGGCGAGCAGGATGAATTTGTAAAAATATATTTTGGAAATAAATTTGCTCCAGGATTTTTTGCATGGGTTATTCCAGATGGTGATAAACTGCGCATGGGTTTAGGAAGTATGGAAAAGGCGATAAAAGATAAGTTTAATGCTTTTGCATCTATGCTTGGCATTGAAGTAAAAAATGTCAGAGGAGCACTCATACCATTCGGCTTAAGAAAATTTGCCAAGAGAAATGTTGCATTAGTTGGTGATGCAGCTGGACAGGTAAAGGCAACCTCTGGCGGCGGGCTTTATGCTGGACTGCTTGCATCTAAAATTCTGGCAGAAAAACTTGAAGATTTTAGAGAATATGAGAAGGAGTATATGAAAATATATGGTAGAGAATTGAAGAAATGCTTGATTTTGAGGAAAATTTTTTACCATGCCTCAGATGAATTATATAACTATTTTGGGAAAATAATTGAGGAAAATGTCGAGATATTGAATAGATATGGTGATTTAGATTATCAGTCGAAGGTGGCTCTGGAATTTATAAGAAGAAATCCATTTCATTCATTTTCAATGCTTTTTAAATATCTGCGCTATATATGAATGTGGACATGAACGATATAAATATGAAGCTTGCTATAGTTGTGGAAAAGAGGAAAGCTGAGGAAGTTAAAAATTTACTTATAGAGAAAAATTTACTTGACGATTCCAGAAAAATAAGGAGATATGGGAACAAGGTTGAAATTCCTGTTAAAGACGTGCCTTCATTACCATGCAAATTTGAAATAATTGAACAGAAGGAAGCTATAAGCAGAAATGTTTTTGTTCCATTTAAAGAAATAAGGAAAAGGTTGAAGGGAAAAGTAAAGAGAGAAGAGTATGAAAATTTGCCGAGAAAATGGGAGAAAATAGGAGATGTTTTGATTTTAAAACTTGCTGGAATAGAGGAAAAGAAAAAGATTGCAAAAGTTTATGCAGAAGTGCTAAAATGCAAATCTGTTCTGGAAGATGTAGGAGGCATAAAAGGATTGCAACGACAACCATGTTTCAGATTAATATATGGAAATGAAACGGAAACAATACATGTTGAAAATGGTATAAAATATAAGCTTGATGTGGCAAAAATAATGTTCTCTTCTGGTAACATAGATGAGAGAATAAGGATGGCAGGAGTGGCAGATAAAAATGAAGTAATTGTAGACATGTTTGCTGGCATAGGTTACTTTACTTTGCCAGTTGCTGTATATGGGAAAGCAAGAGTGTATGCCTGTGAGATAAATCCAACAGCTTATGAGTATCTCAAAGAAAATATTCTGTTAAATGATGTTGCTCATTTAGTAACTCCTTTGCTTGGAGATTGTAGAAAAGTTGCTCCACATGGCGTTGCAACCCGTGTAATAATGGGATATTTAGATTCAATGAGCTTTATTCCATATGCCCTGAAAAGTTTGAAAGGCAACGGAATCATTCATTTTCATCAAAAGTGTAAGGAGGAAGAATTTCCTGAAAAAATTTTTAATGAAGTAAAAAAAGTGGCAACGACAGAAGGATGGAAGGCAGAGATGCTTTTTTATAAAAAAATAAAGTCATATGCCCCTCGCATAATTCATGGAGTAATTGACATTAAAGTTTTTTAGCGTTAAAGTTTTTAGCGTGTTTTATTCTGTTTTATTTCAAATGTCATCTTCGCTATAACTTCCTTCAATTTTGGAACTGTATCATATTTTTCTATTTCTTCTGGCTTCACCCACTTATACTCGGTATGCTCCCAGTCAATGTCAATGTTGCTTCTTTCTACTTCAAAAAGAAAAGGATAAACTTTCCATTCTCTGCTTTCTTCTTCGTCATAAAATTCAATGGGCTCTATTTCCTTTAATAGCTTCACTTCTTCCTTACATAATCCAGTCTCTTCCTCAATCTCCTTATATGCCCTTTCTAAAGGCTCTTCATTTTCCTCTAAGTAGCCAGAGATACACGCCCATTTGCCTTTATAAGTGCTTACTTTGTAACCTCTCCTCAAAATGAGAATCTTTCCCTCTCTTGTAAGAACAGCCGTTACAACACTCGTCATGTTATCCTAATAAATATACGCTTTCCTGATGCAATTGCTTCAACAATTTTCTTGCCTTCCTTGCTCTGCCTTTTTAGCTTTATATCGCCCTGCATTGATATATTTCCAGAAAATATGTTTTCGTTCTCTGCAAAAACACTCGCTTCTCTTCCCCCATATGCTTTTCCTACCTTCAAAACTATATCCTTTTTTCTTTTAACTATATGAGGAATAATCTCTGCCTTCTCCAGCGACGGATTTACCTTTATCTTTATATTTGCCTCCTTTTCTATAGCAGATATTGTTTTTCCACCTCTGCCAATTAAATGAGGGATGCTTTGTTCATCTACATAAACATTGGCAACGCTACCATTAATTTCCACTCTTGCCTCTCCATCTATATACTTCTCTATTATGTGCTTAAGTTGTTTTTCTGCAAGATTTTTCAATGGATTTTCTTCCTGACTTTTTACAGGCATCACAATAACTTGCTCCCCATATGTATATATTTCATATAGTGCCTTTTTGGTGTAGAAATCCTTAATAACAATGACAGGACGAGCCAAATCTGCTTCTTCCATACCATAAGGAATTTTCACTGTAAATTCAAGTTCCAAAATTTCTTTTATTTCACCCCCAACAATGTGAATAACTGTATCTACAACTTGAGGAATCATTCCCAGTTCTACTCTGCCTATTAACCGTTGTATGGCATCTATAGCACGATTTGCATGAGTGACGCCTATCAAGCCTACGCCTGCAAGCCTCATATCTGCAAATACTCTGAAATCTCTGTTTCTTCTAACTTCATCAAAAACAACAAAATCAGGGCGTACAAGCAGCAGTATATCTGCTGTAAGTTCCATATTTTTTTCAAGAGGAGCATACTGTGTTATTTCATCTCTTACTTGCAGGTCACGAGGACTTTCCATTGTCTTTACAACTGCCCCCAAACTGTAGAGATATTCTGCTACAGCCTGAGCAAAAGTTGATTTTCCTGAACCTGGTGGACCGCTCACTAAAATTCCACGATGATAGTTGGAAAGTCTTTCCTTGACTTCCTTATCAAGGTTGTAGTCATCGATACTAAGCTTTACTATGGGGCGAGTTGCAGTTATTTCAAACTTATCTGAAAAAGGCTGGCGGGCAATGGCAACGCGCATGTTTCCAAGCTGTATGACGGTGACTCCTTTCCTTTCTATTTCAATAAAACTATCTGCATCTCTTTCTGCATACTCAATGATTTGATGGGTTATTTCTGCAAGTTCTTTTTCTGTGAGCTTTTTTTCTCCTAGCTCCACTATTTTAAAATTGCCGGGCTTTCCCTTTTTTGCAAATGGCTTACAATCTTGGCGAAGATGGACACTCATTGTCTCTTCATCAAAATATTTCAGAAGTTCGAGTTCTATTTCTTCATGTAAAGGAGGAATGTAATAAACATTAAGTCCTTTTGCTTTTGCAACCTGAGCCTGTATTTTATCTGATGTAAAGAGTGTTGCTCCTATTTCTTCAGCTATCTGCCTTATAATTGCATCTATTCTTTCATACTCCTCCTTTGTTGGCTGTTTTCCATAAAAATGGAGATATATTTTTCCCTCTTTGCTCAATTCCTGGAGTTTAACAATTTCATTAAGTCCATTTATTCCTACTTCTTTTCCCTCATTTGCCTGATGCTCAAGCTCTGCAAGAACTGGCACAGGTATTATAATATCTGCCTTCTCAAACTTGCCGATTTTAACCAATTCTGTTATTCTTCCATCTATTATGGCAGATGTATCCGGAACTATTTTCATTATAAAATGAAAGCGTGTTCATTTATAAATTCTTTTCAGGAAAATTAAAACAAGAAATGATATGAATAGCATGGCAAAGGGAAATGGACTCTTGTTCTGTCCGTAATTTGTTTCAAACAAGTAAATTTCGATTTTTCCGTTATTTGCCGTCATTTTTATCCAGTTTCCCAAGTCAGGAGAGTGGTAAAAGGTATAAGTGTTTTTATCCTCTCTTTGCCCATAGGAATAAGTTCTATTTTCAACAACTTTATAGCATTCATATTTCCCTAAGGAAATATCTACGTTTGTTTTTGCTACACACATTGCCTGTACATTTACTTGCTTTTCGCTAATTAACTTTTTCCCATAATATTCCAAGATTTTATAAGATTGAATATAAAAGTCACCAACATCAATGTCATATTTAAATATTTGAGTAGGTGGAGAATAAATTCTTTCCACTCTTTTGCTATCGTAAAAGTCAATTTCTTTCAAGATTGCAAAATCTGTTGTTCTTACATATGTAATTCTTTTTTCTCCTCTATCTGATGTTTGGGAGATGTTAAAAACCTCGTAGCTTTCATTATTAACTTCTATTTTTTCTTTTGATTCTATTTTAAATGTTAAATTTCCTCCATCTGGAGTAATATGATATTTCCAGTAATAGCCTGGCTTCCATTGTGGCTTTTCAAGTATCGCATTAGCCAGAGGAAGTGTCAACGTCATCATGAATAGCAAAACAAATAGTTTTTTCATAATTAAAAGATAGGAGATGTTAATAAATCTTTTTACTTCTAAATTTAAAATCAACTGGATGGATAAAATGATACAAGGGGATAGTTTTTATCAATATTTCTTTACTAACTTCTGCATTTGCTTCAGTTATCTATTTACTAAAATAAAACAAATTAATCAAATAAAATTCGAACTCGATAATAAAATTAATAAAAGAAGGAAGAGGGGTGTGGCTTTATAGCCAGTGTGTAAAGCT